>DATLJJ010000243.1:0-1924 GCA_035538975.1 Sphingomonas sp.
ATAGTCGGCATTCAGGACGAGCGCTGGGCAACTGTCCGGATGTCGGATCAGATCGGGATGGTACATACGCTCCCTCGCCCTTTTGTGTCGCCCCGCCTCTCGCCGACAAGCGTGACATGGGCATGACAGCACAGGCCGCGACTCGTGGTCAAGGGCCGGTTTGACGATGATCGTCACCAGATTCGCGCCCAGTCCCACCGGGCGGCTCCACCTCGGCCACGCCTGGTCCGCTATCCAGGCGCACGACTATGCCCGAACGCGCGGAGGGCGCTTTCTGCTGCGTATCGAGGATATCGACGGCACGCGTAGCCGCCCCGAGCATGTCGAGGCGATCCTGCGCGACCTCGAATGGCTGGGGCTGGCATGGGATGGGCCGGTCGTTTTCCAGTCCCGCCGGCTCGACCTCTACCAGTCCGCGCTCGACCGGCTGCGCGAAATGGGGCTGCTCTACCCCTGTTTCTGCACCCGCGCCGACATCGCGGCGAGCCTCAGCGCCCCGCACGGGCCCGAAGGCGCGCTCTACCCGGGCACCTGCCGCGGTCTCGAAGCCCCCGACCTCTCCCGCCCGCACAGCTGGCGGCTGGACGTCGGGAGGGCGCTCGAAATCCTCCCCCGGAAGGGGTGGGGGGCCGCCGAAGGCGGTGGAGGGGCAAGCTCCGCAAGCGACGCCGCAAGTGGAGAATACCCCTCCACCAGCTTCGCTGGTCCCCCTCCCCCTCGGGGGGAGGATCTATGCTGGCACGACGATTTCGCCGGCTGGGTCCGCGCCGACCCGCTGTCGCACGGCGACGTCATCCTCGCACGCAAGGACGCCCCCGCCTCCTATCACCTCGCCGTCACCGTCGACGACGCCGCGCAGGGCATCACGCACGTCGTACGCGGCACGGACCTGTTCGCCGCCACGCACGTCCACCGGCTGCTCCAGGCGCTGCTCGGCCTGCCCACGCCCTGCTACCGCCATCATGCGTTGCTCACCGGCCCCGATGGCGAGCGGCTCGCCAAGCGCCACGGCGCGCCCACGCTCGAGGCGCTGCGGCTCGGGGGGGAGGACGGCCGCGCGCTCGCCGATCGGCTGCGCGCCGGCCAGCTCCCGGTTGGCTTCGCCGCGGCAAAGGCGTAAGCCGACGCCCATGAACCTCTTCCTCGTCCTGCTGCTCGTCGCTGTCATCCTCGCGGTGGTGGTCGTCCTCATCAAGGGGCTGGTCAACATGGCGCAGACCACAAGCGCCGACCTCGAGGGCGAAGGCCCGAGCGATCGCGCGATCCGCTCGAACAAGCTGATGCAGCAGCGCATCCTGCTCCAGGCCGTGGCGATCGGCCTGATCGCGGTGATCCTGCTCTTCGCCTCGGCGGGGAGCTGAGAGCGATCGCGCCGGCGCACTTGCGATGGTGAAGCTCAACAAGATCTACACGCGCACCGGCGATGCCGGCACCACGGGGCTCGTAGACGGTTCGCGTATCTCGAAGGCCGATGTGCTGATGGCGGCGGTCGGCGATGTCGACGAAGCCAACAGCGCGATCGGCGTCGCGCGCGCCGCGCTTGGCGCCGCCAGCGCGCTCGAACCCGTCCTGTCGCGCATCCAGAACGACTTGTTCGACCTCGGCGCCGACCTCGCCACGCCCGCGACGATCGAAGGCGCGCTGCGCATCGTGCCTGCGCAGATCGAATGGCTCGAGGCGCAGATCGACTCGCTCAACGCCGATCTTCCGCCGCTCACCAGCTTCGTCCTGCCCGCGGGCACGGCGGGGGCCGCCACGCTCCATCTCGCGCGCGCGGTCGTGCGCCGCGCCGAACGCGCCGCGGTCGCGGCACAGGCCGGCGCGCAGCCGCTTGCCTATCTCAACCGGCTTTCCGACCTTCTCTTCGTCGCCGCGCGCGTGGTAAACCGCGACGGCTCCGGCGAAGTGCTGTGGGTGCCCGGGG
>DATLJJ010000244.1:0-10238 GCA_035538975.1 Sphingomonas sp.
CTGATCAAGATGATCATCGCGCCGCTGGTGGTCTCGACGCTGACGGTGGGCATCGCACACATGGGCGGCACGGGCGCGATCGGACGCGTCGGCATCCGCGCCTTCCTCTGGTTCGTCTGCGCGAGCCTCGTCTCGCTCACGCTGGGCCTGCTGCTCGTCAACCTGCTCCAGCCCGGTGTCGGACTGAACCTTCCGCTGCCCGACGTGGCTGCGGCGAGCGGAGTCGACCGTTCGGGATTCGATGCGGCCAAGTTCTTCACGCACCTCGTCCCGACCTCGGCGATCGAGGCGATGGCGAGCAACGACATCCTCCAGCTCGTGATCTTCTCGCTCTTCTTCGGCGTCGCAATGGCCGCGGTTGGCGAGCGCGCCAAACCGCTGCTCGACGGGCTCGAATCGCTGGTTTCGGTAATGCTCACCGTCACCGGCTACGTCATGCTGTTCGCTCCTGTCGCAGTGTTCTGCGCGGTCGCACGCACACTCGCCACCCGCGGCCTCGGCGTGGTCGGCGACCTCGCCTTCTTCATGGGCAGCTTCTACATCGGCCTCATCGTCCTTTGGGCGGTGCTGCTCGGCGCCTGCTATCTCATCGTCGGGCGCCGCACCGGGCTGTTGCTGCGCTATCTGCGTGACCCCATCCTGCTCGGTTTCTCGACTGCTTCCTCCGAGGCCGCCTACCCCCGTACGCTCGAGGCGCTCGACAAGTTCGGCGTGCCGCCGCGGATCGCCAGCTTCGTGCTGCCGCTCGGCTATTCGTTCAATCTCGATGGTTCGATGATGTACATGACGTTCGCGTCGATCTTCATCGCCCAGGCCTATGGCATCCACCTCGACTGGGGGACGATGATCACGATGCTGCTGATGCTGATGATCACCAGCAAGGGCATCGCCGGCGTGCCGCGCGCCAGTCTGGTGGTCATCACCGGCACGCTGTCGCACTTCCAGATCCCCGAGGCGGGAATCCTGCTGATCCTCGCCGTCGACCATTTCCTCGACATGGGTCGCACCGCCACCAACGTGATCGGCAATGCCGTGGCCGCGACCGTCGTCGCACGCTGGGAGGGCGGGTTCGACGCCCCCGAGTCGCCCGATCACGAGGTCGTCTTCCCCGCGGCACCCGCCCCGGGGGCGGACGACAGCTTCGGGGACTACGGCAAGCCTCAGGCGTAGGCGTAGGGGCCGCCCCGCTCCAGCGCGGCCCGATAGGCGGGTCGCGCATGGATGCGCGCGAGCCAGTCGGCGATATGCGGCCGCCCCCCGGTCGCTTTCGCACGCGCCTCGGCTGCTTCGAGCGGGAAGCTCATCATCACGTCGGCGGCGGTGAACTCCCTGCCCGCGAACCAAGGGCGCTGCGCCAGCTCGGCCTCGACATAGTCGAGGTGCACGTCGATCATCGGCTGGAACTTCTTCTGCGCCACCTTGCCCACAACGGGCACGCGGCCGAGCACGAGCTTGACCAGCAGCGGCGGCATCAGCGAGCCTTCGGCGTAATGGAGGAAGTGGCGGTAGCGCAGCGTATCGTCGCGGTGCGCGGGAGGACCGAGCCTGCCGTCGGCGAGCTCGACCAGATATTCGACGATCGCCCCCGTCTCGGCGACCACGCGCCCCTCACGCTCGATCACCGGCGACTTGCCGAGGGGGTGGATGCGGCGGAGCTCGGAGGGAGCGAGCATCGTCACCTTGTCCCGCTCGTAGCGCCTGATCTCGTAAGGAAGGCCCAGTTCCTCGAGCAGCCAGAGGACGCGCTGCGAGCGGCTGTTCTCGAGATGGTGGACAATGATCGTCATGGCGCCTCTCCCGCAGTCGCAGTCCATATCCAGGCAGCCGCGCCGAACGCCACCATCTTGTCGCCGGCGCGTGCGGCGAGCGCGGCGCGGAGCGACTCGCGCATCGCTGCGCGGCGGTCCGCCGGCGCGTCGGCCATCGCGCGCGCGGCGGGACCGATGTGCGAGAAGAAGCCCAGGGCATCCTCGACCGGATCCTCGCCTTCACCCGCTACATAGGGGAAGTCGATTGCCTCGGCGGCGGCATTCACCCAGCCGGAACGAGCGAGCAGGTCGCGGGTGAAATCCTCGTCCGCCAGAGCAAAGGGACCGGGCACATAGCCCGCGGGCGCGGCCACTTCATTGCCGACCGCCGCGTCGATCACCACCGCCCACTCATTGGCCGCGCGGCCGCGGAAACAGGAGAAGACCAGCTTCGCACCGGGCGCGACGGCGGCGCGCAGGGCGGAGAAGCCCGCGACGGGATCGTCGAAGAACATCACACCATGACGCGAAACGAGCAGATCGGCATCTGCCCCACCGAGGCCCTGCGCATCGGCGACGCGGAAGGCGAGATTGGGGAGGCCGGCAGCGCGCTCGCGGGCGATGTCGATCAACGAGGGCGACAAATCGATGCCGGTGACCGTGAGCGCAGGACGGGCAGTGGCAAGCGCGATCGCGGTTCCGCCGGCACCGCAGCCGATGTCGATGGCGCTGCCCTCGTGCGGCGCAACGGCGGGGATCGCAGCGTCGAGCCGGCGCGCGAGACCTGCGAGGCTGCGGTCGGTCCGCTGCCATTCCTCGGCCCAGACATCGCCGACACGGCCGCTCCAGTCGAAGTTCGTCGTCATCGCATCCCCTCCCTCGCGATGCCGGCCGGTGGCCGAAACTTTTCGATCATCGCGCATATGACATCAGATAAACCCGCAGCGTTCCGCCGCAAACGCGAAAGACCCGGCGCAGGGTGCGCCGGGTCTTCCAGTGGGATCGTCTCCCGCGACCGCCGCTCGCGACGAGGCGGCCGAAAACAGATTTCCCGTCAGAGGTCGTCGTCGGGCTCGGGGCCGGTCATCAGCCCCTCGGCGACCTGCTCGGTGCGACCGCGGATCGCGGCCTCGAGCCGTTCGCACAGCTCGCTATTCTCCTTGAGGAAGGTCTTGGCGTTCTCGCGGCCCTGGCCGATGCGGACGCTGTCGTAGCTGAACCAGGCGCCCGACTTCTCGACCAGCCCTGCCTTCACGCCGAGATCGAGGATCTCGCCGATCTTGGAGATGCCCTCGCCGTACATGATGTCGAACTCGACCTGCTTGAACGGCGGCGCGACCTTGTTCTTGACGACCTTCACCCGCGTCGAGTTGCCGATGATGTCCTCACGGTCCTTGATCTGGCCGGTGCGACGGATGTCGAGGCGGACCGAGGCGTAGAACTTCAGCGCGTTGCCGCCCGTCGTGGTCTCCGGATTGCCGTACATCACGCCGATCTTCATGCGCAGCTGGTTGATGAAGATCACCATGCAGCGCGAGCGGCTGATCGAGCCGGTGAGCTTGCGCAGCGACTGCGACATGAGGCGCGCCTGAAGGCCGACGTGGCTGTCGCCCATCTCGCCCTCGATCTCCGCGCGCGGCACCAGCGCCGCGACCGAGTCCACGACGAGCACGTCGATCGCGTTCGAGCGGACCAGCGTGTCGGTGATCTCGAGCGCCTGCTCGCCGGTATCGGGCTGCGAGACGATCAACTCGTCGATGTTGACGCCAAGCTTCTTGGCATAGACGGGGTCGAGCGCATGCTCGGCGTCGACGAAGGCCGCGGTGCCGCCGTTCTTCTGCGCCTCTGCGATGACGTGGAGCGCGAGCGTGGTCTTGCCCGAGCTTTCCGGACCATAGACTTCGATGACGCGGCCGCGCGGCAGCCCGCCGACGCCCAGCGCGATGTCGAGCCCCAGCGAGCCGGTCGAGATCGCCTCGACCTGCATCGTCTCCTTCGAGCCCAGCCGCATCGCCGAGCCCTTGCCGAATGCGCGGTCGATCTGCGCGAGTGCGGCGTCCAATGCCTTCTGCTTGTCCGTGGAAATGGCCATGTTGCCGTCGATCACCTTTAGGGAAGCCGCCATATTGAAGTCCCCGTCGCTAGAGGGTTTGGGCCGCACGTTCAACGCGTGAGTTGGGTCCGTACAGCATTTGTTCTCGTGGAACAAGAGGGGAACTTAAGAGGTGGTACGTTTTGGGACGGAGCAGATGAACGGCGACCACTCGCCTCCCTGAAAGGAGGGGTCAGGGGGTGGGCGCGCGCGTCTGCGCGCCTAAAGGACTAGGTCGTGAACCCATAAAGGTATGCCAGCGGCAGGGGATCGAACCCGCACCTGAGCCGCAGGGCTCAGGATCACTGTGGTGATACGTCTACCAATTCCGTCACACTGGCACCGACCGTTTAACGCAAAGTCGAGCCAACCGCCATCAAAGCTCTTTTCCTGTCGTCCGCCACGCCCAACATCCCGCCCAAGAGCAACCGTCGCTGGAAACCCTGCTTCAGCAAGCGGCTTTACCGCGAACGCAACCTCATCGAGCGGTTCTTCTCCAAGCTAAAGCACTTCCGTCGCGTCGCCACCCGCTACGACAAGCTCGCCGCCAACTTCCTCGCCATGGTCCAACTCGCATCAATGCGCCTGTGGCTGCGAGCTTATGAGTCTACGGCCTAATAGCCGCCCGATGAAAAGCGCCAGTCGAGGCGTCGAGCCTTGCCCAGCGCCAGACCCGCCCCCAGCCCCTCCCCTTCAGGGAGGGTAGCAGGTCGGCCGGCAGCCCGCGGAACCTCCCCCTCCCCGCCTCCGTTATCCGGTCTCCCCGCGCCCCGGCGCCAGCCTGCGAGCATTATGTCGGACCTGCCCGAACCCTTCGACGTCTCGGTCTTCGATCCGCCCGAGGATGCCGTGGAATTCTATTCGGACAGCCTGAAGCTGCTCAGCAGCTGGGACATCCCATTCCTGCTCTCCGGCACCTATGCGCTCACCTGCCACACCGGCGTGGTGCGTCCTACCAAGGACATCGACGTCTTCTGCAAGGCCGGCGACGCGCCGCGGCTGCTCGCGCACTTCAAGGCGGCCGGATACAAGATCACGATCGAGGACGACCGCTGGATCGGCAAGGTCTGGCAGGGCGAGAACTTCTTCGACGTGATCTACAACATCTCCTCGGCCTCGATCCCCGTCACCGACGCCTGGTTCACCGAAGTCTATGAAGCCGAGGTCTATGGCAGCACGGTGCGGATCACGCCGCCCACCGAGTTCATCCTCTCCAAGATGTTCATCCAGGACCGCTATCGCTACGACGGCGCCGACGTCGCGCACGTGATCCTGAAGAAGCACGACGAGATCGACTGGCACCGGCTGCTCTCGGCGATGGAGCTCTATTGGGAGGTGCTGCTGATGCACCTGCTCAACTTCCGCTTCATCTACCCGACCGAGCGCGACCGGGTGCCGCGCTGGCTGTTCGACACGCTGATCGAGCGCCTCCAGGCGCAGGCCGAGCTGCCGCCTGCCAATGTGAAGGTCTGCCGCGGACGGCTGCTCTCCCCGCGCGACTATGTGATCGACATCAGCAACTGGGGCTTCGCCGACGTGGTCGGAAAGGGGCTGGAGGAGAAGCATGAGCGACACTTCTGAGCCGCTCCGGCTCGCGGCGATCGGCGACCTGCACGTCAGCGAACAGTCCGAGCACCGCTATCGCGATCTGTTCGCGCGGATCTCCGAGGAAGCGGACGTGCTCGCACTGTGCGGCGACCTCACCAATTTCGGCAAGACCAGCGAGGCCGAGCATCTGGCCGAGGACCTGCGCGCGTGCACCATCCCCACGGTCGGCGTGCTCGGCAACCACGACTATGAATGCGGCCAGCCCGAGGAAGTCGCGCACATCCTCCACCAGGCCGGCGTGACGATCCTCGACGAGCAGGCAGTGGTGGTGAAGGGCGTGGGATTCGCGGGGGTGAAGGGCTTCGTCGGCGGGTTCGGGCGCGGCGAGCTCGGCGCGTTCGGCGAGCACGCGATCAAGGCGTTCGTCGAGGAATCGATCAACGAAGCGCGCAAGCTCGAGAACGGCCTCCGCTCATTGCGCACCGAGCGCACCGTCGCGGTGCTCCATTATTCGCCGATCGCCGAGACGGTGGAAGGCGAACCGCCGGAGATCTTTCCTTTCCTCGGCTCGTCGCGGCTGGCGGACGCAGTGGACCGGTTCGACAATGTGAAGGCCGTCGTCCACGGCCACGCCCATCGTGGCCGGTACGAGGGGCGCACGCGGCGCGGGGTGCCGGTGTTCAACTGCGCGCAGTTCGTGGTCGCCGAACGCTTCGACCGGCCGTACGCGTTGCTGGAGATCTAGGGCGCAACTCAATCCTCCCCCGCAAAGGGAGGATTGGCAGTGGCGCAATTGCGGTGCCTGCCCCTTACCGCTACCCCTCCCGCATGTCGCAGATCGTCGGCCGCGTCGCGGCGCTCAATCGCTTTCCGGTGAAGTCGATGGCGGGCGAGCCGCTCGCCGTGGCCGAAGTCGACTGGCAGGGAATCGAGGGCGACCGCCAATATGCCTTCGTGCGCAGCGCCAACGGCACGCGCTTTCCCTGGCTCACCGCGCGCGAAGTGCCGGCGATGGTGCTGCACCGCGCGCACTTCGCCGATCCGGGGGCGCCGCGCACGAGCACAGTGATGGTCGAGACGCCCGACGGCGCACCGATGCCACTCCATGATCCGATGCTAAGGGCGCATCTGGAGCAGGCGGCAGGCGAGCCCGCTGCGCTGATCCAGGTGGCGCGCGGCATCTATGATTCGATGCCGATTTCGATCCAGACCAGCGCCGGCCATGCCGCGCTCGAGGCCGCGCACGGCAACCGGCTCGACACGCGCCGCTTCCGGATCAACGTGGAAGTGGAGAGCGACCTCCCCGCGGCCGAGCTTCAGGGGCTTCGCCTAGCCTTCGGCGGCGACGAGGACGGTGCGCGCGTGCAATGCGCCGATCCGATCCCCCGTTGCATGATCGTGACGATCGACCCCGACACGGGAGCGAAGGAGCCGCGCGTCCTGCGCACGATCGCGCAGGCGTTCGGCAATGCCTATGGCGTGTATGCGAGCCCTGCGCGGCCTGGGCTGATCCGGCTGGGGGATGTCGTGCGGGTGGTGGGTTAGTCGAGGGCATCCTGTTCAATCCTCCCCCGCGAGGGGAAGGTGTCAGGCGCCGCCATGCGCCAGCAGTTCGCTCACCGTCACTGCCCGGTATCCCCGCTCCCGCAGCCCTTCGAGGATCAGCGGGAGCGCGTCGCGCTGGACCTGGCCGGTGCGGTACATGAGGTGCATCACGACGATCGATCCCGGCCGGACCCGCGCGAGCACGCCATCTGCGAAGGCACGCGCGCTGGCGGCGGTCATCGGGTCCTCATGGTCCCAGGTGATGGTGCGATAGCCGGTACGCTCGACGGCGATCGGCAAGCCAGTGAGCTTCTTGCCGTTGGGCGGGCGGAAGAAGGCGGGGTGCGTGGCGCCTTCGCGGCGCAACAGCGCGTCGGTCTGGCGGATCTCGCGCTCGTACGCGCCGGGAAACAGACCCCACATACGCTTGTGCGAATAGCTGTGGTTGGCGAGTTCATGGCCGGCGGCGAGCAGCCGGTGCGCCTGACCGGGATAGCGCTCCATCTCCTGCCCGATCAGGAAAAAGGTCGAGCGGGCGCCATGGCGCGCGAGCACGGGCAGCACGGCATCGACGCCGTGCGGTGTGGGGCCGTCGTCGAAGGTGATCGCGACGAGCTTCTCCTGCGTCTCGACCTTGCACACCGGCGTGCCGACCAGTTGCCAGCAGGGCGCGCGGCTGATCTCGAACAGCAGGTAGAGGATGAGGAGCAGCGCGAGGAGAATGCCCGCGCCGGAGAGCAAAAGCCGGCGGCGGCTTCTAGCCAAGCGCGTCGAGCGCCTTTTCCACGCCGTCCATCGTGAACGGCTTGGAGAGCACGGGACGGCCGCGGAAGGGTTCGGCGATCGAATCCTCCGCCCCGCCGGTGGCGAGCACGAAGGGAATGTTCCTCGCCGCCAGCTTTTCGGCGACGGGCCAGCTCTGCTCGCCGCCACGCAGATTGACGTCGAGGATCGCGGCGTGGATCTCATGCTCCTCGATGCAGTCGAGCGCCGCGGCGACATTGTCCGCGACGCCGGCGACCTCCCGGTCGAGCATGTCGATGAAATCCTCAAGCATCATCGCGATCAGCGGTTCGTCCTCGACGATCAGGATACGATGCGGAGCTGCCATGCCCTGCCCCTTCGCAGAAACCCGGGCAGGCGCCAAGCGCTATTTCGCTGCCAGAACGTCGCGAGTTGCCTCTGCAAGCTGTTGAACCGAAAAGGGTTTGGGAAGGAAGGCGACGTTGGCCAGATCGATCGAGCGGCGGAGCTGCTCCTCGGCATAGCCCGACATGAACAGGATCGGCAGGTCCGGGTAGCGGGCACGGATCTGGCGCGCCATGGTCGGCCCGTCCATCGAGGGCATCACGACGTCCGAGATCAGCAGGTCGGGCTTTTCCATCTCCTCGAGCGTCTCGAGCGCCACCTCGCCGTTCTCGGCGGTGACGACGGTATAGCCCTGGCGGGTGAGCGCACGCTCGGCGACCGCGCGGACCATGTCCTCGTCCTCGACCAGCAGGATCGTGCCCGATCCCCACAGGTCGCCCTGCTTCTCGCGGGTCATCGGCGTCTTGGAGATCGCCGCTTCGGGCGCGGTGTGGACGGGCAGATAGATAGTGAACTCGGCGCCGCCGCCGCGCGCATTGTCGGCGAAGATGAACCCGCCCGACTGTTTGATGATGCCGTAGACGGTCGAGAGGCCCAGCCCCGTGCCCTTGCCGACTTCCTTGGTGGTGAAGAAGGGCTCGAAGATCTTGGGCAGGATCTCGGGCGGGATGCCGGTGCCGGTGTCGGCGATCCGCAGCGCGGTATAGTCGCCGAGCGGCAGCACGTCGTCGTCCATCCGGCGCACCTCGGCCGCGGGCACCGCCATCGTCTCGATCGTCAGCGTGCCGCCGCCGTGGGGGTTCTTCGAGAGCATCGCGTCGCGCGCGTTGACCGCGAGATTGACGACCACCTGCTCGAGCTGGCCGGGGTCGGCGCGCACGGGACCGAGATTGCGGCCGTGCTTGACCTCGAGCCGCACCGTCTCGCCGAGCAGCCGCTTGAGCAGGTTCGAGACTTCCGAAATGACGTCGGGGAGCTGGAGTACCTGCGGCCGGAGCGTCTGCTGGCGCGAGAAGGCGAGGAGCTGGCGAGTCAGCGACGCCGCGCGGTTGGAATTGGCGCGGATCTGCTGGATGTCGTCATAGTCGCTGTCGCCCGGCGAGTGGCGCATCGCCATCAGGTCGCAGTGGCCGATGATCGCGGTGAGGATGTTGTTGAAGTCGTGCGCAACGCCGCCGGCGAGCTGGCCGACCGCCTGCATCTTGGTCGCCTGCGCGATCTGGCGCTTGAGCTTGCCCTCCTCGCCCGAGTCCTTGAGGCTGATGAGCACCGCGGCGTCGCCCAGCCCGCGCGCGCCGGCGATCGAGAGCGACACGGGCTCGTCGGGGATGTCGGTGAAGCGCACCGTCATCTCGGCCGACTGGGGCGCGCCGCTGGCGAAGCGGCGGACGGCGTCGGCCAGCGCCGCCTTGTCCTCACGTACGACAAGATCGATCGGATAGAGCGGCGGCGCGACGGGGTTGATCCGCGCGCCGCGGACAAAGGCGTCGTTCATGTGGACGAAGCGGCCGTCGCGATCGACCAGCGCCATCGCCGAGGGAAGCAGCGCGATCAGCGAGCGGACGTGCGCCGAGGCGCTGGCGCCGATCGCGGGCGTGGGCGACGCGGCATGTTCCTCGTCGAGCAGCGCGACGAGCATCGGCGCCTCCTCACCCTCGAGGAAGGGGATCTGGAGGACGCGCAGCGGCGTGCCCTCGAGACCTTCGCGCTCGAAGCGAACGAGGCCCATCGAGTCGGTGATCAGGAAACGCGCGAAATCGCGGCCTTCGACAGGCGCGTCGGGGCTGCCCATGGCGCGGGCGCGGAACACGCGGTTGGCGGCGCGGATGCGGCCTTCGGGCGTGACCATCACTGCCATCAACCCCGCGGTGCCGAGCCGGTCTCCGGTCGGGCCGCCGATCAGCGCCTGAACCTGGGCGGTCACGTCGAGCGCCTGGACTCCGATGAAGCGCCAGACGAGCGATTCGTCGCCGACGCGCGCGATCCGGGTCGAGACGGGGGCGCCGAACACCTCGACATCGTCGAGCCGCGCCTCGCCGTCGCGCCATGCCGCGCGCGCGGCGGCGCCGAGCTCGATGACCGCGGCCTCGCTCACGGGAAGGTTCGGCGGCGTCGGCCAGCCGGCGAACAGCGCCTCGAAGCGGGCGTTGGCGCAGACGAGGCGGCCGGCACGGTCGGTGACCGCGAGCGCATCGTCGGACGCCGCCGCGAGCGTG
>DATLJJ010000245.1:0-2597 GCA_035538975.1 Sphingomonas sp.
CGACGAGGGGGAGGATGCCAGAACGTACCGGCGTGCTTCCGCCCCCTCCGTCATGCTTCGCATGCCACCTCCCCCTGGCGGGGGAGGATCATGAGGATCGGACGATCCGCTAACCGCAACTGACCCTAAAATCGCTGATCCACAGGACCGCGTTCGAACACTTCTTCCTCGGCCTCCAGCTCCTCGGCCGAGAATTTCTCGCGCTGCATGGTGAAGCTACCCGTCAGTCCCAGGATGACCCAGCGCCCGGCGACCAGCACGCCTTCGCCGTCGACATGGCCGCTGTAGTCGACCGAGTGGCTCCAGCCGCCGTTTCCGTCGTAATGCTTGACGAAGACGAGCGTGCCGCCCTCGCGCCGCCCGGCGACCGTTGCGCGGCGTACGTCGCTCCGCCCGCTGTCGTCGGGCTCGGTGATCGTGCCGGTGACCGCCCCATATGTCTCCTCCAGCACCGCGATGAAGCTGTTGGCCTGGTCGTGGCGATCGGCGTCGTAGCTGCCGTACCAGACGCCGCTCAGGTCGCGCGGGTCGCTCATGCTGCGGCGATCGTCAGCAGCGCCGGCACGTCGACTGGCCCGGCGCAGAGATAGCCCTGGAAATACTGGCAGCCCTCCTTGGCGAGCAGGTCGAGCTGCCCCTCGGTCTCCACCCCTTCCGCGATCACCGCGAGGCCGAGCGAACGCGCCATGTCGATCACCCCGCGCACCACGACGCGATCGCGCGGGCTTCCGGCGATGTCCTGGCTCAGGCGCTTGTCGATCTTGAGATAGTCGAGCGGCAGCGCCTTCAGATAGGCGAGGCTCGAATAGCCGGTACCGAAATCGTCGATCGCGACGCGGCAGCCGGCGGTGCGCAGCTCGGTGAGCAGCCGCGCCGCCTCGCCCAGATCCGCCATGATCCCGCTCTCGGTGATCTCCACCGTCAGCCGTCCGCGCGGGAAGCCGCTCGCGTCGATCCGGCCGAGCAGGTTGTCGGCGAAGCCGGCCCTCGCGACATCGCCGGCAGTGACGTTGATCGAGAGCCTGAGGTGCGCCAGCCGCGACGGCCATTGCGCCGCCCCCGCGAGCGCGCGTCGCTGGACATGGTCGCTCAGCGCCGCATCGAGCCCCGCGCGCTCGGCCGCGGCGAACAGCGCCTCCGCGCCCACTTCGCCGAAATCGGGGTGTTGCCAGCGAGCGAGTGCCTCGACGCCTACGACCTTGCCCGACGCGATGGCGACCTGCGGCTGGTAGAGCACGCCGATCTCGCCGCGCTCGAGCGCGCGGTGCAGGTCCGCCACCAGCGCCTCGACGGGCGGCGTGCCGTCGTCGGCCCGCGGAGCGTCGCCCAGCAGCAGCTCGCTCGCGCGGCGCAGCAGCGCCGCCGCGGAGTCGCCCTGCTTGCCCGTGACGCTCACCAGCCGCGCGCCGAGCGGAGCGATCGCGCCCGCCGCGACGAAGGGCCGGCCGAGCGCCTCCTCCAGCCGCGTGCGCGCCTGATCGAGCAGCGTTTCGCTCGCGATCTCGCTGGCGACGAGAAACTCCGAGCCACCGATCCGGGCGACGATCGCTCCGGTGCCAAGCGCGTCGCGCGCCACCTCCGCCAGCCGCCGCGAGACGCCGCGCAACAGCTCGTCGCCCGCGGCGCGGCCATAGGCGCGGTTGACCGTGTCGAAGCGGGTCAGGCCGATCAACACCACGCCGATCGCCGCGCCTTCGGCCAGCCGCCGCTCGATCCACCGCCGCGCGCTCGGCGCGTCGCGCGCGCCGGTGAGCGCGTCGCGCACCGCACCGCTCGCGTCCGGCGCGACGCCGAGCGGCTCGACCAGCGCATGTATGCGCCCCGTATCGAGATCGCGCTGGAGGTGCTGCACCACGCGTCCTACGCCCGCCAGATCATGGGCAAAGGCAGTCGAGTGCGTGCCCGCGCCGATCCGGCGCAGCGCGCTCCATGCAAGCTCGCGGTCGGCCGGATCCAGCCGCCGCATCGCCCCGCGCACGCCCGGCGCCTCGCTCAGCTCGAGCAGGTTGGCGAGCCCCGGCGTGAGCTGGAGCGAGCGCATCTCGGAGTCATAGTGCCAGCCCAGCGGCTCGGCGGGTCCGCTCGCCTGGCTGCCCCATCCGGCGAGCCGCTCGACATGGCGTTGGGCGAAGCGGATCGCATGCGCCATCGCGGCGGAGGACATCGGACTGCTCAGGAAGTGCGTCGCGCCTGCCTCGTGGAAATGGCGCATGTGCACCGTGTCGCTCTGCGAGACGAGGACCAGCATCGCGCCGCCATGCGCCTCGATCGTGGGGCCGAGCGCCTTGGCTGCGTCGAGCCCCTCGGTCATCGCGCCGCGCGCGTCGATCACTGCCACGCTCGCGCCGCTCGCCAGGAAGCGCTGGTCGACGCCGTCGCCGCGCCGCGCGGCGACCACGCGCCAGCCGCCCCCCGCGGCAGCCGCGGCGACTTCGTCCCGCTGGCGGAACGAAAGCACGAAAACGGGGGTCTCGGGAGCAGCGGCGGCGCTGTCGACGATCGCGAAATCTTCATCCATCGCGCCATCGATAGCGGCAACGCATGCGCGCCGCCATCGGCAAGGCCATCCAAGGGTTGTTTGGCGGAGCCGAAGTGCG
>DATLJJ010000246.1:0-2018 GCA_035538975.1 Sphingomonas sp.
GCGTCGCGGAGCGCGCGAAGGTGCGCGGGCGGTGCGTGCTCGGCGACAAAGTCCTTCGCCGTGTCGCGGAGCATTGCCTGTTCGTCGTTGAGGTAGAGAGGCATTTCTTCTTTCCTTGCTCCCGCTTCAGCTGGGCAATTCCAGTATCCGCTTGGCGATGATGTTGAGCTGGATCTCGCTCGTGCCGCCCTCGATCGAATTGGCCTTGGTGCGCAGCCACGCGCGCGCGGCGGCGCCGCGGCCGGAGGCTTCGCTCTCCCATTCGAGCGCGTCCGAGCCGCCGGCTGCCATCAGCAGCTCGTGGCGCGTCTTGTTCAGCTCGGTGCCGTAATATTTCATCATCGAGGGCTGGGCGGGATGCGCGCGGCCGGCCTTCAATTCGTCGATGAACTTTTCGGACATCGCGGCGAAGGCCTTGGCCCGGATCTGGAACAGCGCGATCCGGGCGCGCAGCAGCGGGTCCATCCCGGCCCGGGCAGCCTCGGCCAGCGCGTCGCTGCCGCGGGCGCCGAGACCCATGCCGGAGATCATCTCGCGCTCGTGGCCGAGCAGATATTTGGCGACGTCCCAGCCCTTGTCGAGCTCGCCGACGAGGTTCTCCCTGGGCACCCTGACATTGTCGAAGAAGGTCTCGCAGAAGGGCGAATAGCCGCTGATCAGCAGGATCGGCCGGGTGCACACGCCCGGCGACGCCATGTCGAAGAGCAGGAAGCTGATCCCGCCCTGCTTCGATTCCTTCGAAGTGCGGACGAGGCAGAATATCCAGTCGGCCTTGTCGGCGTAGCTGGTCCAGACCTTCTGGCCGTTGACGAGGAAATGGTCGCCTGCGTCTTCGGCGCTGGTCTGGAGTCCGGCGAGGTCGGAGCCGGCGTTGGGCTCGCTATAACCCTGGCACCAGCGGATCTCCCCGCGGGCGATCTTCGGGAGGTGCTCGCGCTTCTGCGCCTCGTTGCCGTATTTGAGGAGCGCCGGGCCGAGCATCGAGATGCCGAAGCCGTTGAGCGGATTGCGGCACTTGAGCCGCCCCATCTCCTCGCGGAGAATCTTGGTCTCGGCAGGGCTGAGCCCGCCACCGCCATATTCGCGCGGCCAGTCGGGGACGGTCCACCCGCGCGCCGCCATGCGGTCGAGCCACAGCTTCTGGTCGGGGTGCGCGAACGCTGCGTTGCGGCCGCCCCAGACCACGTCCTTCTCCGAGCGGACCGGCTCGCGCATCGCGGGCGGGCAATTGGCTTCGAGCCAGGCGCGGGTCTCGGCACGGAATTGGTCGAGGGTCGCGGCCTCAGCCATTGAACCTCTCCCCCTTCTCGGCCTTCTCGCGGAGCAGCGGGGCGACTTCGAAGCCGTGCTTCTCCAGCCCTGCGACGATCGTCTTGAGGCCGACGGTGTCCGCCCAGAACATCGGGCCGCCGCGGTACACCGGCCAGCCATAGCCGTAGATCCACACCACATCGATGTCGCTCGCGCGCTGGGCCATGCCCTCCGCCAGGATCTTCGCGCCTTCGTTGACCATCGTGTAGAGCGTACGCTCGACGATCTCCTCGTCGGTCACTGCATGCTGCGGCGTGCCGGTCCCGGCGCGGAACTCCTCGATGATCGCGGCGACGCGCGGCGAGGGCGAGGGGGTGCGCTTCTCGTCATAATCGTAGAAGCCGGCGCCCTTCTTCTGGCCCCAGCGCCCCTCGGCGCAGAGCGCGTCGCGGATATTGTCGATGCGGTTGGGATCGCGGTGCCAGCCGATGTCGACGCCGGCGAGGTCGGCCATCTGGAACGGGCCCATCGGCATGCCGAAAGCGACATGGACCCGGTCGATCTGCTCGGGGCTCGCGCCTTCGAGCAGCAGCTTGTTGGCCTCGACCTGGCGCGGCATCAGCATGCGGTTGCCGATGAAGCCGTGGCACACGCCGGCGACCACCGCGACCTTTCGTATCTTCTTCGACACCGCCATCGCCGTGGCGAGGACGTCGTCCGCGGTCTTCGCGCCGCGCACGATCTCGAGCAGCTTCATCACGTTCGCC
>DATLJJ010000247.1:0-8646 GCA_035538975.1 Sphingomonas sp.
AGGGTGACGCCGGGCATGTAATAGGGCGTGGCACTGATCGCGCCGATGTAGAGCGTGCCGTTCGCGAGGCGCGGGACGCCCCAGGCCCAGCCGCCGGTGTCGAACGACCAGAGCTCGCGGCCGGTGTCGGCGGCGAAGGCGGAGAGCTTGAGCGCGTCCGAGCTGCCGATGTAGAGCCTGCCGCCGTCGTGGATGGCGGAGGATTCGACCCACGAGCCGTCGGAATAGTCGTTGCGCCACGCCTCGGCACCGGTGACGGCGTCATAGGCGATCAGGCGCGCGCTGCGGCTGCCCACGACGACGCGGCCGCCGGCGAGCGCAGGGGTGGACTGGACGATGCCGCCGGTGTCGGCGCGCCACAGGAGTTTGTGCGTGGCGAGGTCGACCGCGTAGAGATGGTCGTCCCAGCTGCCGAAATAGAGCCTGCCGCCGTCGATCACGGGCGTGCTGCGCACCGCGTCGAGCGTGCCGACGTTCCAGTCGAGCTTGCCGGTGGCGGCATCGAGGACGAAGAGCGTGGCGCTGAGCGAGCCGATGTAGAGCTTGCCCTCGTGCACCAGCGGGGCGGACTGGAGATAGTCGTAATAGGGATTGTCGGGCGAGGGCGCGCGGCGGGCGAGGGCGCCGGCCTTCAGGTCGAAGCGCCAGCGCTCGCGGCCGGTGGCGCGGTCGACCGCATAGAGGAAGCCGTCGTCGCTGGGGGCATAGACGAGGTCGCCGGCGACCGCGGGGCGCGCGCGGATCGCGCCGCCGGTGGGGAAGGTCCAGCGGGGGCTATGCGTGGCGATGTCGAGCGCGGTGAGCCTGCCGTCGTCGGCGCCGACATAGAGCGTGCCGCGGTCGAGCAGTGGTGAGGCCCAGATCGGCGCGCCGGCGGAGTAGCTCCAGAGCCGGGTGCCCGGGGCCGGGGCGGCGGCCTGGGCTCGGGCGGCGGGGCTGAGGCCGCAGAGAAGCAATGCCCATAGAAGCAGCCGCGCCATCATCCTCTCCCCCGTAGTTGTTACGGAGGTGTTCCAGAGGCCAGGGCCCGGGTCAACCGTCGCGGCCTCCCACGCCCACCCGCGCTCCCCTCCCGCGCGCGGGAGGGGAGCGCGGGTGGCAGGCGCCGGGACTCAGTCGTGCTCGCGGCCGCCCGAGCCCATGTAGAGTTCGCTGCCGGTCTGTTTGAAGACCTTGCTCATCTCGGCCATGCCTGCCTCGGCGTCCTCGGCGGCGAGGAAGGTTTCGGCGGGGGCGTTCTGCTTCGCCGCGAAGTCCCGGACTTCCTGGGTGATCTTCATCGAGCAGAACTTCGGGCCGCACATCGAGCAGAAGTGCGCGGACTTGGCGCCCTCCGCGGGGAGGGTCTGGTCGTGGTACTTCTCGGCCGTGTCGGGGTCGAGCGACAGGTTGAACTGGTCGCGCCAGCGGAACTCGAAGCGGGCGCGGCTGAGGGCGTCGTCGCGGACCTTGGCGGCGGGGTGGCCCTTGGCGAGGTCGGCGGCGTGCGCGGCGAGCTTGTAGGTCACCACGCCGACCTTGACGTCGTCGCGGTCGGGGAGGCCGAGATGCTCCTTCGGCGTGACGTAGCAGAGCATCGCAGTGCCGTACCAGCCGATCATCGCGGCGCCGATGCCGCTGGTGATATGGTCATAGCCCGGCGCGATGTCGGTCGTGAGCGGCCCCAATGTGTAGAAGGGCGCTTCGCCGCACGCTTCGAGCTGCTTGTCCATATTCTCCTTGATCTTGTGCATCGGGACATGCCCCGGGCCCTCGATCATCACCTGCACGTCCTGCTCCCAGGCGCGCTTCGTCAGCTCGCCCAGCGTGTAGAGCTCGGCGAACTGGGCCTCGTCGTTGGCGTCGGCGATCGAGCCGGGGCGCAGGCCGTCGCCGAGCGAATAGGCGATGTCGTACGCCTTCATGATCTCGGTGATCTCGTCGAACTTCTCGTAGAGGAAGCTCTCCCTGTGGTGCGCGAGGCACCATTTGGCCATGATTGAGCCGCCGCGGCTGACGATGCCCGTCACGCGCTTCGCAGTGAGCGGGACATAGGGCAGGCGGACACCGGCGTGGATGGTGAAATAGTCGACGCCCTGCTCGGCCTGCTCGATGAGGGTGTCGCGGAAGATCTCCCACGTCAGCTCCTCGGCGATGCCGCCGACCTTCTCGAGCGCCTGGTAGATGGGGACGGTGCCGATCGGCACGGGCGAGTTGCGGATGATCCACTCGCGCGTGTCGTGGATGTTGCGCCCGGTCGAGAGGTCCATGACCGTGTCGGCGCCCCAGCGGATCGCCCAGACCATCTTGTCGACTTCGCTGGCGACGTCCGAGGCGACGGCCGAGTTGCCGATGTTGGCGTTGATCTTGACCAGGAAGTTGCGGCCGATCGCCATCGGCTCGGTTTCGGGATGGTTGATGTTGTTGGGGATGATCGCGCGGCCGCGGGCGACTTCGTCGCGGACGAACTCGGGGGTGACATAGTCGGGGATCGCGGCGCCGAACGACTGGCCGTCGCGGACGTACTCGGCGAGGCGGGCGCGGCCGAGGTTCTCGCGTTCGGCGACATATTCCATCTCGGGCGTGATGATGCCGCGCCTGGCGTAATGCATCTGCGAGACGTTCATGCCCGGCTTGGCGCGCAGCGGGCGGCGGACCACGTTGGGGAAGGGCTGGACGCCGCCCGAACGATCAGGGCCGAGCTGGCCATTGTCCTCGGGCTTCACGATGCGGGCGTCGTACGCCTCGACGTCGCCGCGTTCGAGAATCCAGTCGCGGCGGAGCGCCGGCAGGCCGGCCATGATGTCGATGTGCGCGTGCGGATCGGTGTAGGGGCCCGAGGTGTCGTAGACGCGCACCGGCGCCTCGCCCGAGCCAGGCTCGAGGCTGATTTCGCGCATCGCAACGTTGAGCGGGCCGACATGGATCTTCCTGCTGCCGCGGATGGGGCCGGTGGTGACGCCGATTTCGGTCTTGGCGGGAATGTCGGCCATGCGTGTCGCTCCTTCGCTCCGGAACGAGGACACGGGTTTCGCACGAAAGCCGCTCCCTCCCTCCGCCGGTGTCAGCCGGATCAGGTTCAGCGGGTCGGAGGCTGCGGCCTCCCTCTCAACCGCGACGAAGCGGTCCCCCGGGGAAAGCGCGAGTCTTAGGCGTGTGCGGGCGCGAGGGGAAGCCCGCTCAGAAACTATGGACGAACCCGGTGCTTAATCCTCCCCCTGGCGAGGGAGGATTGGGGAGGGCTCAGGCGAGCGTGCCGAGGATCAGTGCGGTCGTGTCCTTTGCCAGCGCGATCAGCGCGGCGCGCGGTTCGCCCGCGCGGGCGCGGACGCTGAGCGAGTGGAGCAGCGCGGCGACGATGCGCGCATGCGCGGCGGGGGCGGGGCTGCCGGCCTGGCGGAGCAGCGTCTCGACCTTGGCGTCTTCCATCGCGAGGAAGGCCTGGAGCGCGGCGCGGATGTCGGGATCGGTCACCGCCTCGGTCGCCGCGGTGTTGATCATGATGCAGCCGGCGGGGCCGTCCTCGCCGGTCAGATAGCCCTCGATCGCATTGAGGAAGAGGGCCTTGAGCATCTGCTCCATCGGCAGATCGGCGGCGATCAGCGTGTCGAAGCGGCGCTCGGCACCCTCGCGGACGCGCGCGGCGGCGGCGAGATAGAGCGCCTTCTTGTCCCCGAAGGCGGCGTAGAGGCTGGGCCGGTTGACTCCCGTCGCCTCGGCGAGGTCGTCGAGCGAGGTGCTGGAGAAGCCTTGTGCGCGGAAACGCTCGAACGCGGCGCGCAGCACTGCGGCCTCGTCGAACTTGCGGGGGCGCCCACGCGGGCGCGGCGGGATTTTTGTACTATCTCGCATGAAATTCCTTGACCGACTCATTTTTGTGCGAGATCGTAAGAAAATCAAGTGAGGGAGGTTGTCATGAAGATCTATTTCCGGCCGCTCGCCTGTTCGCTCGCAGCGCGGATCGCCGTGGAAGAGGCGGGGCTCGATGCGGAATATGTCCGCGTGCCCGAAGATGCGCGACTGCCCGACGGGCGGCATTTCACCGACGTGAGCCCGATGGGATACGTCCCTGCGATCGAGACGCGCGGCGGGCTGGTGCTGACCGAGGGACCCGCGGTGCTGAGCTATATCGCCGAGCTGGCGCCCGAGGATTCGTTGTCGTTCACCGGCTTTTCCGACGCGCATTACCGGATGCTGGCGTGGCTCAACTTCACCAGCACCGAGCTGCACAAGGCGGTGTTCGCGCCGCTGTTCAACCGCACGACGGGGCCGGAGGAGCGCGCCGCAGCGCTGGCGCGGGCGGCCAAGCCGTTCGGACTGCTGGAAGCGCATCTGAAGGACCGCGAGTTCCTGCAGGACCGCTTCACCGTGGCCGACGCCTATCTGCTCGCAGTGCTCAACTGGTGCGAGCATGTCGGAGTGCCGATCGCCGACTGGAGCGCGGTGCTCGCCTATCGCACGCGGCTGCGCCAGCGCCCCTCGGTGGCGCGCGCGATGGCCGAGGAACTGCCGCTGCTGCAGGCGGCTTGAGGTTTTTTGGTTCACGCGGAGGCGCGGAGACTCGGAGGCGTTTGGGAAGCGGATTTGCGCGCAGAGGCGCAGAGGACGCAGAGGCGGTGGACTTCGCGGGATGCCGCGTGAGCGGCTTTCTTGCTCCGGCGCGAGAATGAACCGCGGCTAGCGCCGCGCCGAACATCTCTGCGCTCTCTGCGCCTCTGCGCGAACAAATTCCGCGCCTTCGCGTTTCGGCGTGCGCGCAAGTTCCCGGGAGAGGCTCATTCCGGTCCTCTCCCACCACCCCTGCCCTCCCGTGGCGCTGCTGCGGGAGGGTTTTTGTTGTATCGCCGCGGAGGGTTCCGCTAGTCCCCTGTGTCATGACGGGCGCCCATTCCGAGCTTCACGAGCTATCTCTGGCGCTGCCCGCGCTTTGGCCGGATCGTTGCAAGCGGGGGACGAAGTGAAGCGGGCAGCAGTGATCGGGGCAGGGATCGGCGGGCTCGCGCTCGCGATCCGGCTGCAGTCGGCGGGAGTCGACACCACCGTCCTCGAGGCGCGCGACAAGCCGGGCGGCTGCGCCTATTTCCGGGAGCGTGACGGCTTCGTCTTCGACGGCGGACCCGGCATGATCACGGCGCCCGAGGCGTTCCAGGCGCTGTGGCGGCTTTCGGGCCACGACATGGCCGAGGACGTGGCGCTGATGCCGGTCAGGCCCTTCTACCGGCTCTCGTGGCCCGACGGCGCGCGGCTCGACTTCTCCAACGACGACGCGCAGCTGGGCGCCGAGATCGCGCGGATCAATCCCGAGGACGTCCACGGCTATCGCCGCTTCCTCGCCTATTCGGCGGCGGCCTATCGCGAAGGCTATCAGAAGCTGGGCGCGGTGGTGATGCAGGACCTGTGGCAGATGCTGCGGGCATCCCCGGGGCTCGCGCGGAGCCAGGCGTGGCGATCCTTCTATTCGGTCGTCGCGGGCAAGGTGAAGAGCGACAAGCTGCGGCAGGCGCTGACGTTCAACACGCTGCTGGCGGGCGGCAATCCGATGCACACCAGCGCGCTCTATGCGCTGATCCACCAGCTCGAGCACCAGGGCGGGATCTGGCACGCGAGGGGCGGCACCAACCGTCTGGTCGCGGGCATGGTGCGGCACTTCGAACGGCTGGGCGGCGTGGTGCGGCTCGGCGATCCGGTGACGGCGATCGACACGCTGGGCGACCGGGTGACGGGCGTGCGCACCGAAAGCGGCTTCGTGCTCGAGACCGACGCGGTCGCGAGCAACGCCGATGTGGTGCACAGCTATCGCACGCTGCTCAGGACCTCGCGCAGCGCGCAGCGCACCGCCGGGCGGCTCGAGCGCAAGCGCTTCTCGCCTTCGTGCTTCGTCGTGCATTTCGGCGTGCGCGGCACCTTCCCCGAGATTCCGCACCATTCGATGCTGTTCGGCCCGCGCTACCGCGGCTGGATCGACGACGTGTTCAACCACGGCGTGCTGAGCGAGGACAGCGCGATCTACCTCCACCACCCGAGCGCGACCGATCCCTCGCTGGCGCCCGAGGGCCATTCGGTGTTCTACGCGCTTGCGCCGGTGCCGCATCTGGGCAAGTTCCCCGCCGACTGGGCGCAAGTGGGGCCTGTGCTCGAGCAGCGCATCCTCGCCGAAGTCTCCCGGCGACTGATTCCCGACCTCAAGGACCGTATCGTGACTCAATTCTCCTGCGCGCCGACCGATTTCGCGCGCGACCTGCACGCGTATCAGGGCGCGTGCTTCAGCCTCGAGCCGACGCTGCCGCAGAGCGGCTGGTTCCGCGTGCGCAACCAGGATCCGGCAATCTCCAACCTGTTCTTCGTCGGCGCGGGCACGCACCCGGGCGCGGGAATCCCCGGCGTGGTGGCGGGCGCGCGGGCGACCGCGGCGCTGATGCTGGGGGACGGCAAGTGAAGCGTGTCGCGGTCTATTGCGGCTCGGCGACGCCTGCCGATCCGATCTATGTCGATACTGCCCGCAACGTCGGCCGCGCGCTGGCCGAGCGCGGCATCGGGCTGGTCTATGGCGGCGGCCGGCTGGGGCTGATGGGCGCGGTGGCGGACGGCGCGATCGAAGCCGGCGGCGAAGTGATCGGAGTGATCCCGCAGGCGCTGGTCCGGGCCGAAGTCGCGCATCTGGAGCTGAGCGAGCTCCACATCGTCGACACGATGCACGAGCGCAAGGCGCGCTTCACCGAGCTGGCCGACGGCTTCCTCAACCTGCCGGGCGGCACCGGCACGATGGACGAGCTGTGGGAAGCGATGAGCTGGGCGCAGCTCGGCTATCACACCGACCCGATCGGACTGCTCAATACGGCGGGCTATTACGACAAGCTCGTCGAATTCTGGGAGCATATGGGCAAGGTCGGCTTCGTGCGGCCGCAGCATCAGGGCATGCTGCTGGTGTCCGACGACCTCGACGTGCTGCTGACGCTGATGGACGCGCACGAGCCGGCGGTGCCGATCATCCATATGAAGCGCGAGGATCTTTGAATTCGATCCTCCCCCTGGCGGGGAGGATTGGAGGGGCTCAGCTCCCCCGGCGCTCGTTCGCGGGACGGGCGTCGGCCGTGAGATTGCCCTGGCGCTGGCAGCTGGCGCTGATCACCGGATAGAGCAGGTCGGTGTTGCGCTGGAGCGCGTCCGACATCGCCTCCTGGCATGCCGCGATCGAAGTGTAGGGCGCGGGCTCGACGCGCGCCTGCTGGCACTGCGTCGAATCGTCGCTGCAGCCCATGATCGCGAGCACGTAGAGGACCGGTTCCATCATTCTTCCTTCCAGGGAGGAGAACGAAGCGCCGGGGCCGCCGTTCCTGCCGTTACGCCTCCGTTCGGGATCGCGCGCGGGCGGTTGCAACCGCGCTGCCGCTGCCCCAAATCGCGGGAGCAATGCCTCCCGAGACCTCCGCCTCCGCACCCGAGCGCCCGCTGCTCGGCACCATCAAGCGCTTCCTGCCCTATCTGTGGCCCGCGCATGCCCCCGGGCTTCGCGTGCGCATCGTGGTCGCACTGGTGCTGGTGGTCTTCTCCAAGCTGGTCCAGGTCTATGGCGCGCCCTTCGCGCTGCAGGGCGCGATCGACCGGATGGCGTCGGGATCGCGCGACGCGGTGTGGCTCGTGACTGCGCTGGTCGTCGGCTATGCCGCGGCGCGACTGGGCACGGTGCTGTTCGACAATCTGCGCAACGCGGTGTTCGAGCTGGTCGGGCAGGATGCGACGCGGCGGCTCGCCTCGGACGTGTTCGCGCACCTCCACCGGCTCTCGCTGCGCTTCCACCTCGAGCGGCGCACCGGCGCGATCACCAAGGTGGTCGAGCGCGGCACCAAGAGCATCGACACGATGCTCTATTTCCTGCTGTTCAACATCGCGCCGACGATCCTCGAGCTGGGGCTGGTGATCGGCATCTTCTGGACGCGCTTCGGCCACTGGCTGGTGGCGGGCACTGTGGTGATGGTGGTGGCCTACATCGCCTTCACGCGCTGGGTGACCGACTGGCGATCGAAGCTGCGCGAGAAGATGAACGACCTCGACACCGGCGCGGTGGCGCATGCGGTGGACTCGCTGCTCAACTTCGAGACAGTGAAATACTTCAACGCCGAGGCGCGCGAGAGCGCACGCTACGACCGGGCGATGGCCTCGTACATGAAGGCGGCGGTGACGAGCGAGAATTCGCTCGCCTGGCTCAACATCGGCCAGGCAGTGATCACCAACGTGATGCTCGGCGCGGGCATGGCGCTGGTGGTGTACGGCTGGTCCGACGGGCGCTTCACCCCGGGCGACGTGGTGCTGGTCTCGACCTTGCTCAGCCAGCTCTTCCGCCCGCTCGACATGCTGGGGTGGGTCTATCGCACGATCCGCCAGGGCGTGATCGACATGGGGAGCATGTTCGACCTGCTCGACACCAACGCCGAGGTGCAGGACGCACCCGACGCGCGGCCGCTCGAGATCCGCGAGGGGCATGTGCGCTTCGAGGACGTACATTTCGGTTATGACCCCGACCGCGCGATCCTGAAGGGGATCGATCTCGACATCCCCGCGGGCGCGACGGTGGCGGTGGTCGGGCCCTCGGGCGCGGGCAAGTCGACGCTCGCGCGGCTGATGTACCGCTTCTACGACGTGACCGGCGGCCGCATCACGATCGACGGG
>DATLJJ010000248.1:0-4939 GCA_035538975.1 Sphingomonas sp.
GATCGAGCGCGTGCGCAAGTTCATCCTCGCGGACGAGCCCTTCACCATCGAGAACGAGCAGCTGACGCCGAGCCTGAAGATCCGCCGGCACGTGCTGAAGAAGGTCTACGGGGAAAGGCTCGACGCGCTGTATTGAGCTAATGAAAGCCCCTCCCTTGAAGGGGAGGGGCTAAGAGGTTCACTGCTTCTCCGGCACCACGACCATCGTCCAGTCCTTGTCGGGCCGGAGGTACTTCGCCGCGAGCGCCTGGAGCTCGGCGGGCGTGGTGCGGCCGATGTCGGCTGCGAGCGTGTCCACCGCGGCGATGCGCGCCGGATCGTAGCTGCCGCCTTCCACCAGCCGCATCCAGAACATGTTGCCGCTCGAGGAGCGGATGATCTGCTGCTTGAGCGGAGTCAGCGCGCGGGCGAGCTCGTCGTCGTCGATCGGCTTGGCGGCAAGATCGGCGGCGATGCCGCGGGCGAGCTCGAAGAAGAAGCCGGTGCGGTCGGGCGGAACCATGCCAAGCGCGATCAGCTTGCCGCCGGCGTCGATGCCGAGCGGCCACTGGCTCGCCACTTGCGGCGAATAGCTCACCCCGGCCTTGCTGCGCAGCTCGTCGATCAGCCGGTCGCGGAACACCGCGGCGAGGATGTCGAGCTTGCGGCTCTCGCTGATCCCGGCGCTGCCGCCGCCGGTCGGCCAGGCGATCACCGCGGCGGCCTGATCGGGCTTGCCGGTGTGCGTGCGCGTGACCGGGCTCGCGACATGATCGGGAAAGCGCGCCGGCGCCGGCGGCGTGGCCGCGGCGGGACGGGGCTTGAGCGCGCCGAAGGTCGCCGCGACGGCCTGCACCGTCGCTTCCGAATCCATGTCGCCGAACACTTCGACTTCGATCGGGCCGGTGGCGAGCAGCGGCTCCCAGAACTTGCGGAAGCTTTCGGGCGTGGTCGCCTCGACCACTTCGCGGGGCGGGATGCCCCAGCGCGGATCGCCGGCATGGGTGAGCCGCTCGAGGTCGCGGCCGATCACGGCGTCGGGCGAGGCGGAGAGACCCGCATAGCTCGAGAGCACGGCCGCCTTGGCGCGCAGGACGGGATTGGGGTCCCACGCCGGCGCGGCGAGCTTGGCGGCGAACAGCCGGAGCTGGTCCGCCAGATCCTCCTTGTTGGTCTGCCCGCTGAAGCGGAAGGCGTCCTCAGCCACGTCGAAGCCGAAGCCCATCTGGCGCTTGCCGACCAGAGCGTCGAGCTCCTCCTGCCCCAGCTTGCCGATGCCGCCCGCGACGAGCGCCATCTCGCCCGCCCAGGCCGGCGTCTCGCGCGCCGGAATGGCGTTCAGCCCGCGGCCGAAGCGGACGGTGACATAGACCTTGCCGACTTCGGACGCGTCCTGGCGCATCAGCAGGTTGACGCCGTTGGCGAAGGTGACCTTCTCGATCTGCAGCCCGGGGATCGCCATCGCACGGCTCGCCACCGTGCCGGGCTTGCCCAGCTTGGGAAGCTGGTCGAAGCTGACGTTGCCGAGCACCTTGCGCGCCCCGCCGGACTTGACCTCGGCCTTGATCGCTGCGGTGAGCTTGGTCACAGCCTCGGGATCGGCCGTGCGGGTGTTGAGCAGCGCGCGCAGCGCAGTGCCTTCGAACACCCGGCGCGAAGCGGCCTGCACCGTCTCGGGCGTGAACATCTTCGCGGCGATCGCGGTCTTGAAGATGTCGTAGCTCGCCTCGGGCGTGGTCACCGTCTCGTTGATGTCGACCGCCTCGACGAGATCGTCGGCGAGCTTCATCCCCGCCTCTACGGGCGCAGTGCTGATCCGCTGGCGCATCTGCACGTCGATCTCGGCGAGCTCGCGGTCGATCTCTGCCTGGGTCGGCGGCGCGGCCTGCGCATCGGCGATCACGCCGCGGACGTCGCGCAGCGCCGTCTCCCAATCGTCACCGATGGGGAGCACGTTCACCGTCGTGACGTTCGCCGAGCGCGCGACGTCGCTCAGGTCCGCCGCGGCGGCGAGGAAGCTGCCGCCCGAGCGCGCGCGCGTCTCGAGCCGGCGGTTGATCACGCGGATCGCGACCAGATCGACCATGCGCTTCTGGTTGAAGATCACCGTGTCGCTGAACACCGTCCAGGGTCGCACCACCGCCATCATCACCAGCGGCTGGAGCGCGGGCTCCGCAAGGCTCGCGGCGACGGGATGGTCGGGCGAGGGCTTGCCGAAATCGGGGCTCGGCACGGCGGGGCCGGTGCCCTTCCAGCCCGAGAAATATTTCTGCACCAGCCCCTCGAGCAGCGCCGGATCGGCGTCGCCCGATACGATCACCACTGCGCGCTCCGGGCGGTACCAGCGATCGTGGAAGGCCTGAACGCTCGCCGGGGTGGCAGCGGTCAGCGTCTCGGTAGTTCCGATCGGCTCGCGGTCCGCGGCCGGCTGGCCGGCGAACATCAGGTCGAACATCGAATCCTGCAGTCGCTGCTGCGGGCCCGGCTGCTCGCGCGCTTCGGCGAGCACCACCGGGCGCTCGGCGGCGAGCGACTGCTGGCTGATGTTGGGACCGGTCATCATGCCCGACAGGATCTTGAAGCTCTCGTCGAGCCCCTGCGGCGTCGCCATCGGCAGGTCGAGCTTGTAGACCGTCTGGGTCAGCGTAGTGCTCGCGTTGCTGTCCGAGCCGAAGGTCACGCCGAGCCGCTGCCAGATGCGCTTCGATTCGCCGTCGGGCACGTGCACCGATCCGCGGAAGGAGAGGTGCTCGAGCAGATGCGCATAGCCCCGCTCGCTGTCCTGCTCGTTGAGCGAGCCCGCATCGATCCGGACGCGGATCGCGACCTGGCCGGGCGGCACGCCGTTCTTGCGCACGGCATAGCGCAGGCCATTGGCCAGGCGGCCGAACTTCCAGGCGTCATCGTGGACGAGGTCGCTGCCCTTGTAGAGCCAGGGGTCCTCGGCGGTCTGCACCGGACGGGGCGCGGTCTGCGCCTGTGCCGGCAGCGCCGGGACCAGGCTGACTAGGGCAAGCGGGGCGAAGAGCGGAAGCCGCAGGAAGCGAAGCATGGCGTCTCGTGTAATGGCGAAGCGGCGCCCATGCCAGCTTCTAGCTTTCAGTCACATGTACGGGCCCGGTCCGGATCGGCACTCAGAAGCGTATCGGCTCGCCTTCGGCAGGGATCGTCGCGACGCGGCGGTCGCCGGCCCACAGCTCGCAATCATAGCCCGTGTCGCGCTCGCGAACCGCGCGGATGGCAGCCGCATCGTCCTCAGCCTTCAGATCCTCACCGCTGATGATCCTGTCATGGACGACACAGTAGAAGCGATACCATTGCACGGCGCTTCTCCCCCTGGGCGACCCGAGCTTGCCTCCACCCTCGCAGCAGCCACAATCCGTAGTTTCCCCTATACCCTGGCAAGTCTTCCGCGTGATCAACGGGTTGGACAATTTGTACAATTGAGATCGAGGGCCCCCGTCCCTACATCGCGCGCAACAGGGCGAAGGAGCCATCATGCGCAGCGTCGACACCAGGGCCTGGACCGAGTTCCGGCGAATGATCCTCTGGATCGCGCTCGCGGGCGTGCTGATGGTCGCGGGCGCGCTCGGCTATCTCGCACTCTACGACGCGCTTTATCCGTCGGCGATTCTCGCGACGATCGGCGGCGTGTTCCTCTCGACGCTGCTCGGCTGCGGCCTGTTCGCTGCGGCCTTCTTCAGCGACAAGAGCGGGCACGACCAGAACGTCACCAACGCCACGCGCCGGGACGACGAGTGACGCGCGGCAACCCAGCGTTTCGCCGGCCCCGCTTGATCCGACGCCCGCCACACGCCACATGCGGCGCATGCTGATCGAGACCGAAACCACGCCCAACCCCGCGACGCTCAAGTTCCTGCCCGGACGCGTCGTGATGGAGGCCGGCACCCGCGACTTCGCGAGCCCCGAGGAAGCCGAAGCGTCACCGCTCGCAGACGCGCTGTTCGGGCTGGGCGACGTGACCGGCGTGTTCTTCGGCCGCGACTTCATTTCGGTGACCGCCGCGCCGGGGATCGACTGGATCGACCTCAAGCCCGACGTGCTCACGATCCTGCTCGACCATTTCACGGCCAACATGCCGCTGTTCCGGCCGGGCAGCGCAGCGGACATCGCCGTCCCAGCCGAAGGAGCCGAGTTCGGCGACAATCCCGAGGACGCCGACATCGTCGCGCAGATCCGCGAGCTGATCGACACGCGCATCCGCCCCGCAGTCGCAAACGACGGCGGCGACATCGTCTATCGCGGCTTCGACCAGGGGAAGGTCTACCTCCAGATGCAGGGTGCCTGTTCGGGCTGCCCGTCGTCGACTGCCACGCTCAAGAATGGCATCGAGCAGCTCCTCAAATATTACGTGCCGGAAGTCACTGAAGTGCGAGCCATCTAGACTTTCCGGGACTTTCAAACGGGTCGCGCCCGGCACGAGCCGGGACTCAAAAAAAGGACAACAAAATGGGCCGTCCCCTCGATGATGCGGGGCTGGATACGATCTTTCGTACCGCGCGCACCTACAACGGCTATACCGACGATCCCGTCACCGAAGCCGACATCCGCCGCATCTACGATCTGCTCAAGATGGGTCCGACCTCGGCCAACCAGCAGCCCGCGCGCTTCGTGTGGCTGATGAGCCAGGAGGCAAAGGACAAGCTCGCCGACCTCGCGACCGGCACCAATCCCGACAAGATCCGCAAGGCTCCCGCCGCGGTGATCGTCGCGATGGACTGGAATTTCCACGAGCATCTGCCCTTTCTCTTCCCGCACACCGACGCGAGGAGCTGGTTCGAGGGCGATCTGGAGAAGCGCAAGGAACATGCGTTCCGTAACTCGTCGCTACAGGGCGCCTATTTCCTGATCGCCGCCCGCGCTCTGGGGTTCGACACCGGCCCGATGTCGGGATTCGACAACGCCAAGGTTGACGAAGCCTTTTTCCCGGACCAGCCCC
>DATLJJ010000249.1:0-1908 GCA_035538975.1 Sphingomonas sp.
TGAAGCCAGGGCTCACCGTCGCCACCTATTGCCCCGTCGGCAGCGAGGCCGACCCCACGCAGCTCGCCGCGGCCGCGGCCGAACAGGGCTGCAGGCTGGCGCTGCCGCACGTCGTCGATCGCGCCGCTCCGATCCGTTTCCTCGCCTGGGGCATCGGCGAGCAGCTCGTCCCCGGCCCCTTCGGCCTCAGCCAGCCTGATTCAACGCGTGAGGAAGTCGCGCCCGACGTGATCCTCACGCCGCTCGTGGGCTTCGACGGGCGACTCAACCGACTCGGCCAGGGCGCCGGGCATTACGACCGTGCCTTTGCGCGATTCGAATCGGCCTGGCGCGTCGGCGTCGCCTGGTCGGTGCAGGAGGTGCCCGCCATTCCCGCCGACATCTGGGACGTGCCGCTGCACGCGATCATCACCGAGGAGGGCATGCTGTGGCACGGGGGCAAGTGAAGGCGACGTGGCGCAAGCCCGCAGGGATGTTCGCGATCCTCGCGCTGATCCTGTTCTGGGTCGTGCTGGTCGCCAGCTTCTCGGCCCAGATCGGCGCGCTGCCGGTGCTGGTGCAGGCGCTGGTCTATGTCGTGCTGGGGATCGTCTGGATCACGCCGCTCAAGCCGCTGCTGCGCTGGATGGAAACGGGCCGCTGGCGCACCTGAGCCGCCGTCCGAACTTCCTGAACTTTCTGTAGAAAATCCGCTGTCGCCGATCCCTGCGATTGCGAGGGATGGCGCGAGTGACGGGGCTCGAACCCGCGACCTCCGGCGTGACAGGCCGGCGCTCTAACCAACTGAGCTACACCCGCTCTCTCGAAGCGAGGAGGCGGCCACTAGCCGCCGGATTCGGGGGTGTCAACCGGATAGGTCACGACTTTTTTGACGATGTGCACGATGTTCGCCCGGATCGGACACGAGCGTGCCGTGTTCGAAGAGGAATCCCGCGATATCGGGCTTGCCCGCGGCATTGAGCACGGTCTGGATGATGATCAGCAGCGGCACCGCCAACAGCGCCCCTGGCGTGCCCCACACCCAACCCCAGAAACTGAGCGAGACGAGAATCAGGATCGGGCTGATCGTCAGCCGGTGCCCCACGATCAGCGGCGTGACGGCATTTGCCTCGATCAGATGCGCGACGATCATGATTGCGGCGGGGAGCAGCGCCAGCCCGATCTCGCCGAAGCTCATCAGTCCGCCGAGCGCGAGCAGCATCGCCGCCATCACCGGGCCGATATAGGGGATGTAGTTGAGCAGCGTGACGATGCCGCCCCACATCAGCGGCGTGGGCATGCCCAGCATCCACAGCGCGCCCGCGACGATCAGCCCAAGCGTGACGTTGATCAGCGTGATCGTGCCCAGATAGGCCGAGGTGTCGTCCACCACGTCCTGGATCACCCGCGCGGTCGCCATCGCCCCGCCGAAGCTGGAGCGCGACGTGATCGCGTTGCGCCGCAGCCGCGTCCAGCCCGAGAGGAAGAAGTAGATCACCAAAATCGCGAAGAACATCTCGATCAGCGCCGAAGGCGCCGAGGTGGTGAACAGATCGAGCAGCGAGGTCGGCGGCGCGGCGGCGGCGATCATCTGGGGCTGGCTCACCGGCGCCGTCGCGAAGCTGGTCAGCGTCTTGTTCACGAACTGCTCGAGGTTCGCATAGAATTGGATCAGCGGCTCGAGGTTCTGCTGGATCTGCGGGATGCTCTCGGGCAGCCGCTGCATCCACTGCCACGCCGGCACCACGATCGAGGCGAGCGCCGCGTTCGCCACGACGAGGAACAGGAAGACGCAGATCAGCGCGGCGAGCGGCGCGGGCACGCGGCGGCGCTCGAGCCATTCGAGCAGCGGCACCAGCGCGATCGCGACCACCAGCGCGGCGGTCAGCGGCAGGAAGAAGGGCGATCCTGCGCGCAGGGCGAAGGGAG
>DATLJJ010000250.1:0-2123 GCA_035538975.1 Sphingomonas sp.
GGTGTCGGCCGAAGACTCGCCGCTGCTTCGGCGCTCGCGCTGCTGGCGGGGACCTCCTGTGCTTCGGCGCAGTCGTTCGACGGCCGCTGGTTCGCCGACAGGGGGGATGGCACCTATGCCAATCCGATCTTGGCCGGCGACTATTCGGACCCGGACGTGGTGCGGGTGGGCGATGACTTCTATCTGACGGCCTCGTCCTTCGCGAACGCTCCCGGGCTTCCGATCCTCCACTCGCGCGACCTGGTCAACTGGACCCTGATCGGTCACGCGCTTCCGGCCGTTCCGCCCACGGCGCATTTCCGGACGCCGCGGCGGGGCGGCGGCGTGTGGGCGCCGGCGATCCGCTATCGCAACGGGCGCTTCCTGATCTATTATCCGGATCCCGACTTCGGCATCTTCCTGATCACCGCCACCGACCCGCGCGGCCCCTGGACCGCGCCCAGGCTGGTCGACGATACGCGCGGCGCGATCGACCCGGCGCCCTTCTGGGACGAGGACGGTACAGGCTGGCTGGTCCATGCGCTGGCGGCGAGCCGCGCGGGCAAGGCCAATGTGATCATCCTCAAACGCCTCAACGCCGACGGCACCGGAGTGGTAGGCGAGGGGCGCACCATCATCGACGGGGCCGCCCTGCCGCCGGTCATGACCAGCCTGGGCCCGCGTCCGTGGCAGACCACTGAGGGCCCGAAGCTCTACAAGCGCGACGGCTGGTATTATGTCTTTGCGCCGAGCGGGAGCGTGAAGGGCGGCTGGCAGGGAGTGTTCCGCAGCCGCCGCATCGACGGCCCCTATGAGGGGCGCAACGTGCTCGACCAGGGCAAGACCGAAATCAACGGACCGCACCAGGGCGCCTGGGTCACCACCTCCGCGGGCGAGGACTGGTTCCTGCATTTCCAGGATCGCGACAGCTATGGCCGCATCGTGCACCTCCAGCCGATGCAGTGGCGCAACGGATGGCCGGTCATCGGCGCCGATCGCGACGGGGACGGCCGCGGCGAGCCCGTGCTCCAATACCGCAAGCCCAAGCTGCCTCCCCAGCCGCGATCGGCGCCGATCGCAGACGACGAGTTCGGGCAGGGGGCGTCGCTCGCCTGGCAATGGAACAGCAATCCCGACGCCGACTGGGCGGTACCGTCAGACGGGCGGCTCCGGCTCAAATCGGTCAGCGGATCGGCGAACCTCTACGAAGCCGGCAATTTGCTTTCGCAAAAGCTGCCTGCGCTTGCCTTCACGGCCACGACGCTGCTGCAGTTTCGTCCGCTCCGGGCGGGGGAGCGGGCGGGCCTGGCGGTGCTGGGTCAGCGCTACGCCTGGATCGGCGTCGAGCAGCGGGGAGGGCGCGTGCAGCTGGTGCAGGGCTGGCGCGAGGGTGTCGAGCCGGCGGGGCCTGAAGCGCGGAGTCTGGGCCCTGTGCTCCCCGACGGCGCCCGGGTGTGGCTGCGGTTGCAGGCGCGGCCGGCAACGGTCAAGGTCGCCCCGCCTTCCTTCACGCCCTATTGGCCCTCGATGCTCCGCGAGACGCATGCGCGGGTCGCGTTCAGCTACAGCCTCGATGGCGAGCATTTCACGCCGCTGGGACCCGAATTTGAGAGCAGGCCGGGGCGGTGGGTGGGCGCGCAGCTCGGGCTCTTCGCACAGGCGCAGGACGGTACGCCGGCCAGCGTGGCAACGACGGTCGGCTATGCCGATTTCGACTGGTTCAGGATCACACGATGACATCTTCGGTACGGATCGGCCTGCTCTTCGCCCTGATGCTTGGACCGGCGACGCCGGCGGCGGCGCAGGCGAGGGATCCGCTGCACATCCACGAGCCTCCGCAGGGCGGGGCCTTCTGGTCGCACCTGAACGACGATTTCACGGTGCGGGTGCGTTCCCCCGGCGGCGTGTGGCGCGACCTGTACGAATACAACGTCAAGATCGATTCCGACCGGCCGCAGAACGCCTCGATGGTGTCCTTCGACGTCGGAGGGCCGGTGGAAGTCGCGGTCAAGAAGAACAACGGCGACGTGCGACGCGTCCAGGTGCGGCCGGATTCGGCAGGCGTCCAGGCGCGCCTCGTCGGCAACACCGCCTATTTCACGCTCGACAAGCCGGCCAAGATCTCGGTCGAGTTCGACGGGGAC
>DATLJJ010000251.1:0-7590 GCA_035538975.1 Sphingomonas sp.
GACCTGCCGAAAGCCCGCGTCATCCAATGCCAGCAGATCGGCGAGTTCGGGCGCGGCGAGCTCGGCGCGCGGGGCGAAGGCCATGTTGGCCTGCGCCGCGGCGGCGAATTTGTTCCAGGGGCAGACCGCCAGACAATCGTCGCAGCCGTAGATGCGGTTTCCCATCGCGGCGCGAAACTCAGCCGGAATCGCACCCTTGTGCTCGATGGTCAGGTACGAAATGCACCGCCGCGCATCGAGGCGGTAGGGCGCCGGGAACGCCTGCGTCGGGCACGCCGTCTGGCAGGCGTCGCAGCTCCCGCAGGTGCTGCGGCCGACGGCATCGGGCTCGAGCGCCAGCGTGGTGTAGATCGCGCCCAGGAACAGCCAGCTCCCGTGGGTGCGGCTGACCAGATTGGTGTGCTTGCCCTGCCAGCCGAGCCCCGCCGCCTCGGAGAGCGGCTTTTCCATCACCGGCGCGGTGTCGACGAACACCTTCACGTCGGTGCCCGGCGCGGCCTCGACCAGCCAGCGTGCCAACTCCTTGAGCTTGCGCTTGATGAGATCGTGATAATCGGCACCCTGCGCATAGACCGAGATGCGCCCGATCTCTCCTGCATCGGCCAGCGCCAGCGGATCGGCGGCGGGGGCGTAGCTCATGCCCAGCGCGATCACCGATCGCACTTCGGGCCACAGCCCGACCGGGCTCTCGCGATGGTGCGCGCGCTCCTCCATCCAGATCATCGAGCCGTGCCGCCCCTCGGCGAGCCACTGGCGCAGCCGTGCGCTCGCAGCGGGCGCGGCATCGGCGCGCGTTATCCCGCAGGCGGCGAAACCGATCTCCGCCGCACGTGCCTTGATTTGCGTCTCCAATGGCTTGCCTTGGATCATCGCCGCCCGCTACCACAACCAGCGCGAGGGAGGGGATGAATTTGAGCAGCGAACTGGCCGTCAGCGCCACGGGCCTCGTCAAGCGCTTCGGCGACCGCCGCGCGGTCGACGGCGTGAACATCGCAGTCCCAAAGGGGCTGATCTACGGCGTGCTCGGCCCCAATGGCGCGGGCAAGACGACCACGCTGCGGATGCTGCTCGGCATCATCGAGCCCGAGGAAGGCGAGCGGATGCTGCTGGGGCACGACCGTCCGCGCGACGCGAGCGACCGCGTCGGCTATCTCCCCGAAGAACGTGGCCTCTATCCTGGAATGAAGGCGAAGGAAGCGATCGCCTTCATGGGGGCGCTGCGCGGACTGCCGTGGAAGCAGGGGCGCAAGCGCGCAGTGGCGCTGCTGGAGCAGGCGGGGCTGGGCCACGCCGCCGACGACAAGATCCGAAAGCTCTCCAAGGGCATGGCGCAGCTCGTTCAGCTGCTGGGCTCGGTGGTGCACGAGCCAGACCTGCTCGTGCTCGACGAGCCTTTCTCGGGCCTCGACCCGGTCAACCAGGAGCGACTGGAGAAGCTGATCCGCGGCCAGCGCGACCGCGGCGCGACGATCCTCTTCTCCACGCATGTCATGGCGCATGCCGAGCGGCTGTGCGATCGGCTGTCGATCATCGCGGGCGGCAAGGTGCGCTTCGAAGGAAGCGTTGACGAGGCGCGCGCCACGCTGCCGCTGCGCGCGCACTATACCCCGCACCACAATCCCGAGAGCGCCGGGACGTTGCTGCCCGCGGACGCCGAACGCGAGAACGGCGGCTGGCGCTTCACCGTGCCGCCCGAAGGGATCGAGACGCTGCTCGTCCGGCTGATCGAGGCGGGGCACGGCATCTCGGGGCTCTCGATCGAGCGGCCCGGGCTGCACGACGCCTTCGTCAAGATCGTGGGCGCGCAGGCGCTGGAGCAGCAGGAGCAGGCCGCATGAGCAATTTCGCGCGCACGCTGCGCCAGACGCTGACGATCGCCCGGCGCGACTTCATCGCCACGGTGTTCACTCCGACCTTCCTGCTCTTCCTGCTCGCGCCGGTCTTCATGCTCGGCTTCGGAGCGGTCGGAGGCGTTGGAGCCGCGAGCATGGCCAAGTCCACCGAGGGCAAGATCCGCATCGTCGCCATCGTCCCGGATTCCGATCGCGATGCGCTGATCGCCGCCGATCGCGAGCTGCGCACGCTGTTCCGAGCCGACGAGATGCCGCCACCCCTGTTCTTCGAGCGCCCCGGCGCCGATCCGGAGCTCCAGGCGCGCGCGCTGTTCGCGAGCCCGCATTTCGACGCGACCGCGGCGCTCTTCGGTCCGCTCGGCCAGCCGCATATCCTCTATTCCCCGCCCCGCGAGCGCCATGGCCGCTATCTCGAGCAGCTCGCCGAGCAGGCGCTGCGTAGCGCACGGCTGGGATCGCCGCGGCTGGTGCAGGCCCGCATCGAGCCGGTGGTACGCGCGGCAACGTCCAGCAGCGGGCACGGCCAGGCGGCCTTCTTCACGGTCTTCGGCCTGTTCATGCTCAGCCTGATGCTGTCGAGCCAGGCCGTGGGCACGATGGCCGAGGAGCGGTCGAACAAGGTGATCGAAGTCCTCGCCGCCGCGACGCCGCTCGAATCGGTGTTCCTCGGCAAGCTGCTGGGCATGTTCGGCGTGGCGCTGCTGTTCCTGCTCTTCTGGGGCAGCATCTTCACCCAGATCGGCCAGCTGCTTCCCGGCGACATCGCCCTGGCGCTCGCCGACGTCGCTCCGGCCACGGGCGCGGTCTTTCCGCTGCTCTTCTTCGGCTATTTCACCATGTCGTACATGCTGCTCGGCGCGGTGTTCCTGAGCGTCGGTGCGCAGGCCGCGACTCCGCGTGAGATCCAGATGCTGTCGCTGCCGATCACCATCTTCCAGATGGGCATGCTCGGCTTCGCGATCGCAGCCGCGAGCCAGCCGGGAAGCTGGGTGGCTCGCGCGGCGGAGATCTTCCCGTTCAGCTCGCCCTTCGCGATGGGCGCGCGTGCGGCGAACCAGCCCGAGATCTGGCCGCACCTGCTCGCGCTCGGCTGGCAGGCGCTGTGGGTGGCGATAACCGTCACGATCGGCGCTCGGCTGTTCCGCCGCGGCGTGCTCAAGTCGGGCGGCCCCAAATTCCGGCTGAAGGCGATGTTCGGGGGCTGAGCACTATTGACATTATTGTCAGTTATGCTCTCCTCCCCCGCTGGAGGAGAGGCATATGGCTACGCTTGCGTCCGAGTCCGCCCCGCAAGGACACGTCGATCCGCTCGACGTGAGCCGGCCCGAGCTCTACCGCGACGACCTGTGGCATGCCCCCTTTCGGCGGCTGCGCGCCGAGGCGCCGGTCTATCGCTGCGAGCATAGCGATTTCGGCCCCTATTGGTCGCTCTCCACTTACAAGCCGATCGTCCAGGCCGAGTCGCTTCCCGAAATCTTCTCGTCGCACGCGGGCGGCATCACCATCGCCGATCTGCAGGACGGCGACATCAAGATGCCGATGTTCATCGCGATGGACCGGCCCAAGCACACCGGCCAGCGCCGCACCGTCGCGCCCGCCTTCACGCCCTCCGAGATGGTGCGGCTCTCCGACAACATCCGCACGCGCACCGCCGAGATCCTCGACTCGCTCCCCGTGGGCGAGAGCTTCGACTGGGTCGATCGCGTCTCGATCGAGCTCACCACCCAGATGCTCGCAATCCTCTTCGACTTCCCCTGGGCCGAGCGCCGGCTGCTCACCTACTGGTCCGACTGGGCGGGCGACATCGAGATCGCCAAGGACCCCGCCCGCAAGGAAGAGCGCCGCAAGATCCTCTTCGAATGCGCCGCCTATTTCGGTGAGCTGTGGAAGGCCAAGCTCGGCAAGGAGCCGACCCCTGATCTCATCTCGATGATGATCCATTCGGACGCCATGTCCGAGATGGACCAGATGGAGTTCCTCGGGAACCTCATCCTGCTCATCGTCGGCGGCAACGACACCACGCGCAACTCGATGAGCGCCTGTGCCTGGGGGCTCGAACAATTCCCCGGGGAGCGCGCGAAGCTGGAGGCCGATCCCGCCCTTATTCCCAATGCCGTGCAGGAGATCATCCGCTGGCAGACTCCGCTCGCCCACATGCGCCGCACCGCGACGCAGGATACGGAGCTGGAGGGACAGAAGATCCGCGAGGGCGACAAGCTGATCCTCTGGTACCTCTCGGCCAACCGCGACGAGAGCATCTTTCCCGACGGCGACCGGATCATCGTCGACCGCGAGAATGCGCGCCGCCACCTCGCCTTCGGCCACGGCATCCATCGCTGCGTCGGCGCGCGCCTCGCCGAGCTGCAGATCAGCGTGCTGCTCGAGGAAATGGCGAAGCGCCGGCTGCGCGCGAACGTGATCGCCGAACCCGAGCGCGTCGCCGCGTGCTTCGTCCACGGCTATCGCAAGATGCCGGTCGAGCTCAGCCGCTACTGACGCCCCGGCTGGCAGGCGGCGGCGCGATCGTGCAGACTGCGCCGCTATGACGCTTCCCGCGATTTTCCAGGCGAACCCCTTCGACCCGCTGCCCCACCTCGCCGCGCTGCTCACGGCCTATCTCTTCGCGCTGCCGATCGGCTGGAACCGCGAGCGCGCCGAGCGCAGCGCGGGCCTGCGCACCTTCCCGCTCGTCGCGCTCGCGAGTTGCGGCATCGTCCAGGCCGCCGAATCGCTGACGATCGGTCATCCGGAGGCGATGGCGCGGATCGTCGAGGGTATCATCACCGGCATGGGCTTCATCGGCGGCGGGGCGATCCTCCGGATGAAGGAATCGGTCAAGGGCACCGCCACCGCCGCCAGCCTGTGGGCGACCGGCGCGATGGGCACCGCCGTTGGCCTCGGCAGCTACGACGTCGCGCTGATCCTGTCGCTGGTGACGGTGATCACGCTATGGATGCTCTCGCCCCTCAAGCAGCGGATCGACGCGGACCATCCCATCGAGGAGTAGCGTTCAGCCCTCGCCGATCGGCCGATAGGCGATGCGCCACATCGCCACGCCGATCGACGCCGCCAGTGCCGCCAGCAGCGCGCTCGACGCCACCGCACTCGCCACGCGGTAGAGCCAGGTGCGGTTGTCCATCACCGGCATCTCGAACAGACCGAAGCCATAGGTCTGCGCGCCGACGAAGATCGCCATCGCCGTGACCGCGCCGACCAGCGCGGCATGGCGTGCGCGCCGGAAGCCGGCGACGTGCATCACCAGCCACAGCGGCCCGGCGACCGCCGTGATCGCGCAGGCCGACAGGACGCTGCCGATCACCCAGCCCGATGCGAGCGCCAGCGGATCGCGCTGCCCGCCGAGCAGCAGCAGCCCCAGGATGATCGCGCCCGCGAGCCCGCTGCCCATGCCGAGCGCGAGCCCGGCACGGTCGATGCTCGTGTCATAGCGTTGCGGTGCCCGCGTCGCGCGGTCGCCCATCCCTTTGGCCCCTCTCCCGGAAGGGGTGGATAGCGGTGGCCGGGGGGCGGCCGCAAGCACGCGTGCGACGAGGGTTGGCCGTTTTGAGACTATCCCCGGCCTGGCGCCGCGCAGGGGATCAACGTCCTATCGCATCGCCTCGAACCGTCCGGCCCGCTCGCAGGCCTCCACCCCGGCCATGTCCGGCGCGGGCGGCGACGCGCCGAGCGGCGGCACCGTCACCGACTGTCCGATCCCTGCGGGCGCGAAGCGCGCGGGATCGCTGCCGGCACAGCGCAGCATCGCCTGCAGCATGTCCGGCGGCGTGCGGTACCCCTCCCACGAGAGCCGGAAGGTGCCCCAGTGGATCGGCAGCGCGAACGGCCGGCCGAGCCCGCTCCACACGCGAAGCGCGTCGCGCGGGCCGATATGGCTGCCGCTCGCCATCTGGCCGGGCGCGAAGCGGAAAGCGCCGATCGGGATCGCGGCCAGCCGGATGGGGCCGAGCGCCGCAGCCTCCGCCGGCCATTTGCCGTCGCCCAGCCCGGTGTCGCCCGCGAAGAAGAAATTGCCGCCGGGGAGCTGCACCACGAAGCTCGACCAGAGCGCGCGGTTGCGGTCCGCGAACCAGCGGCTGCCCCAGTGATGGTTGCGCGTCACTGCCACCGACACGCCCGGCCGCAGCGACAGCCGCGCCCCCCAGTCCAGCGCGCGTGCCTCGACGCCGGCGGAGCGCAGGATCGCGTCGTTGCCCAGGCTCGTGACGATCGCCGGTCGATCGCGAACCCACAGCCGCTTGAGCGTCGCCAGGTCCATATGGTCGTAGTGGTTGTGGCTGACGAGGATCAGGTCGATCTTCGGCAAGTCCTCGAAGCGGACGCCCGGCTCCGCCACGCGCGCCGGGCCGAAACCGAAAGGACCCGCGCGGCCGCTCCACACCGGATCGGTCAGGATGTTGAGCCCGCTGGTCTGCACCAGCAGCGTCGCATGACCGATCCATGTGACGCGCATCTCCCCGCCGTCGACGCGCGCGGGCGGTCGGGAGGGCCGCACCGGCACCTGCCCGGGCCAAACGGGCTTGTCGGGGTCGCTGCGGAGCTGGCGCAGCAGGAAGCCCGTGCGCGAGCCGCCCGTCGGTGGCGCGGTGGTGTCCTCGCCGTCGGGGTTGAAGAAGCGCGCCCCGTCGAAATGGCCGCCCTCGGGGCCACGATAATAGATGCGGTCGAGGAAGCGCGGCGCGGTGATCGCGGCGAGGCACACCACCACCACAGCCCAGAGCAGGAGAGCGGCCGCCCCGCGGGCCGCGCGGAGGACGAAGCGCATCCCGTATTGTTGGGGAGCCGCAGGCGCGCGATCAAGCTTGATCGGGAGCCCTGCCCTCACCTAGTCCGGCACTATGAACGCCGAGCTGCCCCGCACCCAGGAAGAAGCCGTCGCCGAGCTAGAGCGGCTCGCGACCGAAATCGCGCACCACAACCGGCTCTATCACGGCGACGATGCGCCGGAGATCAGTGACGCCGATTTCGACGCGCTGATGCGGCGCAACGCCGCGATCGAGGCGGCCTTTCCCGAGCTGGTGCGCACGGACTCCCCCTCGCGGCAGGTTGGCGCGGCGCCGTCGGGTCGTCTTGCGAAAGTGGCGCATGCGCGGCCGATGTTCAGCCTCGACAACGCCTTTTCGGACGAGGACGTCGGCGACTTCCTCGGCCGCGTGCGGCGCTTCCTCGCGCTGGGTGAGGATGCCGCGGTGGCGCTCACCGCCGAGCCCAAGATCGACGGCCTCTCCTGCTCGCTGCGCTATGAGAAGGGCCGGCTGGTGCAGGCGCTCACGCGCGGCGACGGCCAGATCGGCGAGGACGTGACCGCCAATGTCCGTACGATCAAGGACATCCCCCCCGAGATCGCCGGAGCGCCCGAGGTCTTCGAGGTGCGCGGCGAGGTGTATATGGCAAAGGGCGATTTCGCAGCGCTCAATGCCCGGCTGCTTGCCGAGGCCGAGGAGAGCGGCAAGGAAGCGCGCCAGTTCGCCAATCCGCGCAACGCCGCGGCGGGTTCGCTGCGCCAGAAGGATGCGGCCGTGACTGCGTCGCGGCCGCTGCGTTTCCTCGCCTGGGGCTGGGGCGAGACGAGCGCGCTGCCCGGCGAGACCCAGGTCGAAGTGATCGCCGCGATCCGCGGCATGGGCTTTCCCGTCTCCGATCTCTTCGCCGGGCCGCTCGACCTCGCCGAAGCCCTCGCGCAGTACAAGCGCATCGAGGCGCAGCGCGCCGACCTCCCCTT
>DATLJJ010000252.1:0-3598 GCA_035538975.1 Sphingomonas sp.
ACGTGGTGGCGCTCAACGTCACCAACGGCACCGAGATCTGGCGCAAGCGCCCCGCGGGCCCGCTGCGCGGCGCGCCGACGCTTGCCAACGGCAACGTCTATGTCGTGACGCAGGACAACCAGCTGTTCGCGCTGTCGCAGGAGACCGGCGAGCTCGCCTGGAACGCCTCGGCGAGCCTCGAGACGCAGGGTGTGTTCGGCGTCGCGGCGCCGGCATCGGCGCAGGGCACCGTGATCGCAGGCTTCTCGTCGGGCGAGCTCAACGCCTATCGCTACGAGAACGGCCGTTCGCTGTGGAGCGATGTGCTTTCGCGCACCAGCATCTCGACCTCGGTCTCGTCGCTTTCGGACATCGACGCCGAGCCGGTGATCGACCAGGGCCGCGTCTATGCAGTCGGCCAGGGCGGCCGCATGGTCGCGATGGACATCGCCACCGGCAACCGCATGTGGGAGCAGAACATCGCCGGCATCTCGACGCCCTGGGCGGCGGGCGAGTGGCTGTTCGTGGTGACCGACGACGCGCGGCTGATGTGCATCTCGCGCGGCAGCGGCAAGATTCGCTGGATCTCGCAGCTGCGCGAGTATCGCAACGAGAAGAAGTCCAAGGGCCCGATCGCCTGGGCCGGCCCGGTGCTGGCCGGCGGCCGGCTGGTGCTCGCCAACAGCGAGGGGCAGGTGGTCTTCGCCTCGCCGACCGACGGCAGCGTCCAGTCGACGATGGACGTCAAGGAATCGGTGACGCTGCCGCTCGTGGTGGCGAACAACACGCTCTACATCCTCGACGACAAGGGCCAGCTCTCGGCCTATCGTTGAGCGCTTCCCCCTCTGCGCAAGGGGGCGAAGAACCAATCCGTAGCGGGCGGGGCCATGCCTCGCCCGCTATGCTTTTTGCGGGAAGCGCGGAACGTGCCTGCCCCGCTCCTCCAGCCTCTCCCCTTTGCGGAGGGGAGATGCTAACGGAATTCCCATGCCCCTTCCTACCGTTGCGATCATCGGCCGCCCCAACGTCGGCAAGTCGACGCTGTTCAACCGGCTCGTCGGCAAGCGGCTCGCGCTCGTCGACGACCAGCCAGGCGTGACGCGCGATCGGCGCGAGGGCGACGCCACGCTGCTCGGCCTCGAGTTTCGCGTGATCGACACCGCGGGATACGAGGACGAGGATGCGGCGACGCTGCCCGGTCGCATGCGTCAGCAGACCGAGGCGGCGGTGCAGGAATCCGACGTCGCGCTGTTCCTGATCGATTCGCGTGCGGGCGTGACGCCGCTCGACGAGGAGATCGCGCGCTGGCTGCGCTCGACCGACCGGCCGATCGTGCTCGTCGCCAACAAGGCCGAGGGCCGCGCGGGCGAGACCGGAGTGATCGAGGCGATGGCGCTGGGCTTCGGCGACCCGGTCCAGCTCTCCGCCGAGCATGGCGAAGGCATCGCCGACCTGTTCGAGGCACTGCTGCCCCACCTCGAACGCGAGGACGAGGAAGTCGAGGAAGAGGACCCCGAGAACCCCAACGCCCCGCTCAAGCTGGCGATCGTCGGCCGACCGAACGCCGGCAAGTCGACTCTGGTCAACCGGTTGCTCGGCGAGGATCGGATGATCACGGGGCCCGAAGCCGGGATCACGCGCGATTCGATCGCGATCGACTGGCAGTGGGAGGATTTCGAGGGGCAGATGCGCCCCGTCCGGCTGATCGACACCGCGGGGCTGCGCAAGAAGGCGCGCGTCGAGGAGAAGCTGGAGAAGCTGTCCGTGATGGACACGCTGCGCTCGATCGACTTCGCCGAAGTGGTGGTGCTGCTGCTCGACGCGACGCGCGGGCTGGAGGTTCAGGACCTCAAGATCGCCGATCGCGTGCTCCAGGAGGGGCGTGCGCTTATCATCGTGCTCAACAAATGGGACGTGGCCGAAAACGCCTCGAGCCTGTTCAACGGCGTGAAGGCAGCGCTCGACGAGGGGCTGGCGCAGGTGAAGGGAGTGCCCCTGCTCACTGTGTCCGCCGTCACCGGCAAGGGGCTCGACACGATGATGAAGGTCGCGTTCGAGACACGCGAAGCCTGGTCGCGCCGCGTCTCCACCGGCCAGCTCAACCGCTGGTTCGAGCGCGCAATCGAGGCAAATCCGCCGCCCGCACCCGGCGGCAAGCGGATCAAGCCGCGCTACATCACCCAGAACAAGACGCGCCCGCCCAGCTTCGTGCTGTTCGGCACGCGCGTCGACCTGCTGCCGACCAGCTACCAGCGCTATCTGGTGAACGGGCTGCGCCGCGAGTTCGATTTCGGCGCGGTACCGGTGCGGCTGAACCTGCGCGCGCCGAAGAACCCCTTCGACCGCGAGCGGGGGCAGTGATCGTTGCCCCGATAGAATCGATGTCAACGAGCTGTTTACCCGCGCCGCGTTAATATTCGCCGCGTGCCCGTGTGGGCACTGGAACGGGGAATGGACGTGACGACCGGCAACGAGCTGATCGATTGGAGCGCCTATGCGCAGGCGCGCACCGAGCTGGGCGCCAATTTCGTTCGCATTCTCGGCTATTTCCGCGAGGACGGCGTCAAGTCGGTGTCGCGGATCGAGGATGCGATGCGGGCGCACAACGCCGCTGCGATGGTGATTCCGGCGCACACGCTGAAGGGCGAATCGCGCCAGTTCGGCGCGGAGCCGCTTTCCGAGCTGGCCGAGACGATCGAGATGATGGCGCGCGCCTGCGTCGAACGGCACGACACGCCCGACGCCGTGCTCGAGCATGTGGTGCGGCTGCGCCCGCTGTTCGAATCGACGCTGACGCTGCTCGAGCGCGAGGCGAACCCGCTGGTTTCGCGTCGGCCGGCCGGATTCGGACGCCGCCCGGCCGCCTGAACCGGGCCTCGCGGAAGTGGCCAGTGCGCGGAAGATTACAAAGATTACACCAAAACGCGGGTTTTTCGCGTGGGCCTGACGGTTCAAAGAGCGGCCGCCCGGGGCAGGGCGGATGGCCAGCCGAGCAGACGAAATCCTACATTGCAAGCGGGCTGATCCCCGATCCTCCCCCTGGCTGGGGAGGCTTGGGTCCTAGCTCGCTTCTTCGGCCTTGCTGTTGAGCTGGATATAGTTCTCCAGCCCCATGCGCGCGATCATGTCGAACTGGCGCTCGAGCGTGTCGACATGCTCTTCCTCGCTCTCGAGGATGTCGGTGAACAGGTCGCGGCTCACATAGTCGCGCACGCTTTCGCAATGCTGGATCGCGTCCTTGAGCACGGCGATCGCCTCGACTTCCACAGCCAGATCGGCGCGCAGTATCTCCTCGACGGTCTCGCCGATGCGCAGGCGGCCGAGGAGCTGGAAGTTGGGGAGGCCTTCGAGGAACAGGATGCGCTCGGCCAGGCGATCGGCGTGCTTCATCTCGTCGATCGATTCGTGGCGCTCGAGCTCGGCGAGCTTCTTGACGCCCCAATTGTCGAGCAGCCGGTAATGGAGCCAATATTGGTTGATCGCGGTCAGCTCGTTCTTGAGCACCTCGTTCAGATATTCGAGGACCCGCGCGTCACCCTTCATCACCTGCACCCCTTGTTTCGAAGAGGCGCTATTCTAGCGGCGAAACGACTTGTGGGACAGGAAAAAACGGCGGAAA
>DATLJJ010000253.1:0-4061 GCA_035538975.1 Sphingomonas sp.
ACTATGTCGCGCAGGGAACCCGAGTCGAGACGCTGCGGCGCGCGCGGACGCAGAGCCAGGAGGCCGCGCGGATCGCCCGGCTGCGCTATCAGCAAGGCGCCGAGAGCTTCCAGATCGTGCTCGACGCCGAACGCTCGCTCGCCGCGTCCGAGGCGCTGCTGGCGCAGGCGCAGGCGCAATTCTCCGACGCGACGGTTACGCTTTTCCTCGCGCTCGGCGGCGGATGGCAGCAGCCGGCTCCCGCAGCCGGTTGACCGAAGGGCAAGCACGATTGCATTAGGCCGGCTCCGCCTGTGGGGAAGGTCGGCCTTTGCGGATTGTGATCGTCGATGACAGCGGGTTGCGCGCGACCGTCCTGGAGGAGGGTCTGCGCGAGGCCGGTTATGAGGACATCCACGTCGTGCCGCCGCGCGGGGCGTTCGTCGCCAAGCTCGAGCGGATGGCGCCCGATGTGGTGCTGATGGACCTTGGCAGCCCCAGCCGCGACACGCTGGAGGAGATGCTGGCGGTCAGCCGGGCGCTCGCCCGGCCCATCGCGATGTTCGTCGACCAATCCGACGACGCGATGATCGGCGCAGCGATCGATGCGGGCGTCTCGGCCTATGTGGTCGACGGGCTGCGCAAGGATCGGGTGAAACCGATCCTCGACCTCGCGATCCGCCGCTTCAATGCCTTCGCGCGGATGCAGAGCGAGCTCGACGAGGCGCGCACCGCGCTCGCCGACCGCAAGACGATCGACAGGGCCAAGGCGATCCTGATGCAGACGCGCGGCCTCGGCGAGCCCGAGGCCTATGCGCTGCTGCGCTCGACCGCGATGAACCAGAACAAGCGCATCGTGGAGGTGGCCGAGGCCCTGATCACCGCGCACAGCCTGCTGGGAGGCCAGCCATGACTCCGCTTTCCGCCGCCTTCCTGCCGCTGACCGACAGCGCGCCGCTGATCGTTGCCCGGGCCAGGGGATTCGCCGAGGCGCAGGGCATCGACCTGACGCTGGTTCGCACGACAAGCTGGGCGACGCTGCGCGACCGGCTGGTGTATCAGCAGGTGCAGGCCGCGCACATGCTCGCGCCGCTGGCGATCGCCGTGAACCTGGGACTGAGCCAGCAGCCTGCGAAGATCTCCGCGCCATTCAAGCTCAACGTCAACGGCAATGCGCTGGTGATGGCGACCGAGTTCGCCGCGGCGCTCGACCCCGAGCCGGCCAAGCGCGTGCGCGATCCCGAGGCGACGGCGCACGACTTCGCCAATGCGATCGGGCTCTACAAGCGCAAGCCGGTGATCGGCGTGGTGCATCGCTTCTCGAGCCACGCGCTGATGCTGCGCTATTGGCTGGGCTATGCCGGCGTCGATCCGGACCGCGACGTGACGCTGCGCGTGCTGCCGCCCTCGTTCATGGTCGAGGCGCTGCGGCTGGGCGAGATCGACGGCTTCATCGCGGGCGAGCCGTGGAACAGCGTTGCCGTCGCCGAGGGGCTGGGCGAGATCATCGCCGCGGGCGTCAACATCTGGCGGCGCGGCGTCGAGAAGGTGCTGGCGATGCGCACCGACTGGATGGAGGCCAATTCCGATACGGTCGACCGGCTGCTCGTCGCAGTCTCGCAGGCGGCCGCCTGGTGCGACGATCCCGCCAACCGCGAAGAGCTGGCACTGCTGCTCGAACAGCCGGAGCATGTCGGCCAGCCGGCCGAATGGCTGCTGACCGCGCTTAGCGGGCAGATGGTGCTGCGTCAGGGGGACGGACCGGTCGACGTGCCCGACTTCCTGCTCTTCCACCGCGAGGCGGCGGGCTTCCCGTGGCGCAGCCAGGCGCTGTGGATCTATTCGCAGCTCGTCCGCTGGGGGATGGTCAAGGCCGATGCCGCGAGCGAGCAGCTGGCGGGCAATGTGTTCCGTCCCGATGTCTATCGCCGCGCGCTGGGTGCCGCAGGCGTGCCGATGCCCGGCGCGAGCATGAAGCTGGAAGGGGCGCTCGCCGCTCCCCTCCCCGTCGGCGCGCACCAGGGAGCGCTGACGCTTGGTCCCGACCGCTTCTTCGACGGGGCGGTCTTCGATCCGGATGATATCGCGGGCTACCTTGCTGCACTTGCGCACCGGACCGAGTGAATTTTTTGCACTTGCGAAATGTTTCAGGTTGAGGAAGGCTTGAAACATCGCGCGACGTAGCGCGTGCAGCGAGGCCGTCCCAGCGCCGGGATGCCCCCTCCAACCGAATGAATTCAGCAAAGCCGCTGTCCGGCCAGTGCCATGCGCACGGGGCCGGAGGCGGCTTTTTTCATGTTCACCGCAGATGCGAAGAGGTTTCCATGGCCACGGCATATTGGGAAGGTGAAGGCAAAGCGAAGAGCGGCTTCTGGCAGGCGGGGCATCGCCCCACACTGATCGCCGCATTCCTCTATTTCGACCTGGCGTTCATGGTCTGGGTGCTGCTGGGGCCGCTCGCGCCCGAGATCGCGAAGACGCTCCACCTGACGGCCGCGCAGAAGGGGCTGATGGTGGCGACGCCGACGCTCGCGGGCGCCGCGCTGCGCCTTGTCGTCGGGCTGCTCGTCGACCGGATCGGGCCCAAACGCTCGGGCGCGATCGCGCAGGTGATCGTCATCGCCGGGCTGTTCGCGGCCTGGATCGCGGGCGTGAACAGCTTCGGCGGCACGCTGGCGCTGGGCGTGATCCTGGGCTTTGCTGGTGCCAGCTTCGCGATCGCGCTGCCGCTCGCAAGCCGCTGGTACCCGCCCGAACACCAGGGCAAGGCGATGGGTCTCGCCGGCATGGGCAATTCGGGTACCGTGCTCGCGGCCCTGTTCGCGCCAAGCCTCGCCAAGCTGTTCGGCTGGAACGCGGTGCTGGGGCTCGCCTGCATCCCGCTCGCAATCGTGCTCGTCGTCTATCTGATCCTGGCGAAGGATGCGCCGAACGCGCCCCCGCCCAAGCGCATCGCGGCCTATCTGACTCCGCTCAAAACCGCCGACGCCTGGTGGTTCATGGGCTTCTATGGCGTCACTTTCGGCGGCTTCGTGGGACTGGCGGCATCGCTGCCCATCTATTTCACCGACCGCTTCGGCCTCACCACGGTAATGGCGGGCTATGCGACGGCCGCCTGCGTGTTCGCGGGATCGCTGATCCGGCCGGTGGGCGGCGCGCTTGCCGATTCGATCGGCGGGGTGAAGGCACTGAGCTGCGTCTTCCTCGTCGCCGCGTTCGCGCTGGCAGGGGTGAGCGCGGCGCCCACGGTGGCGGTGGCGCTGCCCACCTTCGTGATCGCGATGCTCGCACTCGGCGTCGGCAACGGATCGGTATTCCAGCTCGTACCGCAGCGCTTCCGCGAGGAGATCGGCGTGATGACCGGGCTGGTGGGCATGGCCGGAGGCATCGGCGGCTTCTACCTCGCCTCGTCGCTCGGCTTCGCCAAGCAGCTCACCGGCAGCTATCAGCCCGGCTTCCTGATCTTCGCCGGCCTGGCGCTGCTGGCGCTGGCGGGACTGAGCTGGGTAAAGGGCAAGTGGCGCACCGGCTGGGGCGCCGAGTCGGGCGCCCGCATCTGAGAGCAACGGGACGGGCGGCTTGGGGGCCGCCCGTCGCACATCGGGGGATATCGAATGCGCTTGTTGTTGGGATCGGCGGCCGCATTGGCCGTCGCGGCGCCCGCGTGCGCCCAGAGCGTGGCGCTCAAGCCCTTGGTCGAGGCGCGGCTGCGCTACGAGAACGTCGATCAGCAGGACCTCGCCGAAAACGCGGACGCGCTGACGCTGCGCATCCGCGCCGGCGTGGAGGCCGCCAGCGGCCCCTGGCACGCGATCGTCGAGGCGCAGGGCACGATGGCGCTCGTCGACGACTATTATGACGGGCTCCACGGCGCCCCGCTCCGACCGCTGGTGGCGGACCCGGAGAATGTCGCGATCCATCGCGCACAGCTCCAGTACAAGAGCCGCGCCTTCACGCTCACCGCCGGGCGCCAGCGGATCGGGCTCGACGACGAACGCTTCGTCGGCACAAGCCCCTTCCGCCAGAACGCCCAGAGCTTCGATGCGGTCCGTGCCGAAGTCACTCCCCTCCCCGGCCTCAAG
>DATLJJ010000254.1:0-8437 GCA_035538975.1 Sphingomonas sp.
TGCGGGGGAGAATTGAGGAAGGTCCGCAACTGAGGCGGTTGCCGGCGATGGGGTGGCAATCTACCCCGCCTGCCGCGCAGAGACCCGGCGGCAGGCGGCGACGATCGCCGCCTCGATCACCAGCAGCGCCAGCACTGCCACGATAGTCGCGGTGACCGGGTTCCATCCGGTCTCGTGCAGCCAATAGCCGAGCAGCAGGAACGCCCCGACCCACAGCGTGCTGCCGAGCGTCAGCGCGAGCACGAAGCCCGGCAGCGGGACGCGCAATATGCCCGCGGGGAGCGAGAGATAGATCCGCACGACCGGCACGCCCTGGCCGATGAAGGTCGCGGCGAAATAGTGGCGCTGATAGCGCTGCCCGAGCGAATGGTAGAGCCGCTCCGAAAGCCAGATATAGCGGCCGAAGCGCCGGACGAGCGCCTCGGTTCGCTCTGCGCCGAGCAGCCGGCCGATGCCGTACCAGCACGTGCCGCCTAGCGCGGAACCGAGCGTCACCGCGACCGTGAGCCAGACAAGGTCGGCCGGCGTCGGCGCGAGCGTGGTGCCGAGGAAGATGAACAGCGCATAGGAGGGGACGACGGGCACCAGCCGCTCTAGGATCGCGAGCACCATGGCGCCGCCCAGTCCATAGCTGGCGATCTCCGCGACGGGCACGATCGAGTGCGCGACGAGGCTCATGCGCAATGCCCCTTGCCGATCGGCCGCTTCCTGTCGTTCACCCAATCCTCCCCATGTTCCCGACGGCGCGTGCGCCGCCCTGCAGGGAGGATGCAGGGATTATGCCAGCAAGCCGGGACGCTGCCGCCTCTGGGGCAAGGGGCGCCTCACGGTCAATGGCCGATCGCGTCCGCGCCAAAAGTTGGTGCCGCGTGCGATTCCGCAGGCTCGCTCACCCGGCAGCTTTGGCGAGCCCGCGCGACAGCTGCAGCGCCCCGTGGAGCCGCGCCCCGGGGTTCGCCCAGGCGCGGTTGATGACGAGCTTCATGTCCGGGCGCAGCCGCGCGGTCTCGCCGAGCTTGTCGACATAGGCGAGCAGCCCGGGGACGTTCGGGAACTTGTCTTCGTGGAACGAGACGAGCGCACCCTTGGGCCCCACGTCGATCTTGGCGATGCACGCCGTCCTGGCGTTGAGCTTGGTCTCGATCAGCCGCAGCAGATTGTCGGTGGACTCGGGGAGCTTGCCGAAGCGGTCGATCAGCTCGGCGGCGAATTCCTCGATTCCCTGCTTGTCCTCGACTTCGTTGAGGCGGCGGTAGAGGCCCATGCGCAGGTCGAGGTCGGGGACATAATCCTCGGGGATGAGGATCGGCGCGTCGACCGTGATCTGCGGCGACAGATCCCTGGGTCGTTCGTCCCGCAGCCCGCCCGACCGGGCCTCGAGGATCGCCTCCTCGAGCATCGACTGATAGAGTTCGTAGCCGACTTCCTTGATGTGGCCCGACTGCTCGTCGCCCAGCAGATTGCCCGCGCCGCGGATGTCGAGGTCATGGCTGGCGAGCTGGAAGCCGGCGCCGAGGCTTTCGAGGTCGGACAGCACCTTCAGCCGCTTCTCCGCCGCCTCTGTCATCACGCGCTGGGCGGGCGTGGTCATATAGGCATAGGCGCGCGTCTTCGACCGGCCCACGCGCCCGCGCAGCTGGTAGAGCTGGGCGAGGCCGAACTTGTCCGCCCGGTTGACGATCAGCGTGTTGGCCGAGGGGATGTCGAGCCCGGACTCGACGATGGTGGTCGAGACCAGCACTTCGAACTTCTTGTCGTAGAAGGCCGACATCCGCTCCTCGACCTCGGTCGGGGACATCTGGCCGTGCGCGACGACATAGCGGACCTCGGGCACCTGTTCGCGCAGGAACTCCTCGATTTCGGGAAGGTCCGAGATGCGGGGGGTGACGAAATAGGCCTGGCCCCCGCGATAATGTTCGCGCAGCAGCGCCTCGCGCAGCACCACCGGGTCCCAGGGCATGACGTACGTGCGCACCGCGAGCCGATCGACCGGCGGCGTCTGGATCACCGAAAGCTCGCGCAAACCCGACATCGCCATCTGCAGCGTGCGCGGGATCGGCGTCGCGGTGAGGGTGAGGACGTGGACATCGGCCTTGAGCGCCTTCAGCCGCTCCTTGTGGGTGACGCCGAAGCGCTGCTCCTCGTCGACCACGACGAGGCCGAGCCGCTTGAACTCGACACCCTTGGCGAGCACGGCATGCGTGCCGATCACCACGTCGATCGTGCCGTCCGCGAGCCCTTCCTTGGTCGCCTTAGCCTCGCCGGCGGGGACGAGGCGCGAGAGCCGGCCGATGTTGATCGGGAAGCCCTGGAAACGCTCCAGGAAATTGCGGTGGTGCTGGCGCGCGAGCAGGGTTGTGGGGCACACCACTGCCACCTGCATGCCGGCCATCGCCGCGACGAAGGCGGCGCGCAGTGCGACTTCGGTCTTGCCGAAGCCGACGTCGCCGACCACCAGCCGGTCCATCGGCCGGCCCGCGCCCAGATCCTCGAGCACGTCGCCAATCGCGCGATCCTGGTCGTCGGTCTCCTCATAGGGGAAGCGGTCGACGAAGGCCGGATAGCCGCCGGTGTCCGGCTCGGCGACTTCGGCGGGGCGGGTGGCGCGCTTGGCGGCCGTCGCGATGAGTTCGCCCGCGATCTCGCGGATCCGCTCCTTCATCTTCGACTTGCGACGCTGCCACGCCTCGCCCCCAAGCCGGTCGAGGCTCGCGCCTTCCTCGCCCGAGCCGTAGCGGCTCAGCACTTCGAGGTTCTCGACCGGCACGTAGAGCTTGTCGCCGCCGGCATATTCGAGCGCGACGCAGTCGTGCGGTGCCTTCTGCACCGGGATCTGGGTCAGCCCCTCGTAGCGGCCGATACCATGGTCGATGTGCACCACCAGGTCGCCGGGCGAGAGCGTCGCCAGCTCCTGGAGGAAGGCATCGGTGTTCTTGCGGCGCTTCGATCGGCGGACGAGCCGGTCGCCGAGCATGTCCTGCTCGGTGAGCAGAGCGACTTGCGGCGCAGTGAAGCCATGGTCGAGCGGCAGGACGACGAGCGCGACGCCCTTGTCCGCCGCACCCAGCGCCTCTTGCCAACTCTCGGCATTGCGCGCGCCCTTCAGCCCGTGATCGGCGAGCAGCCCGGCCAGACGCTCGCGCGCGCCTTTGGAATAGCTGGCGAGCACCGGCTTGCGCCCGTCCTTGCGCACCTTGGCGATGTGCGCAGTCACGGCCTCATAGACGTTTGCGCCCGAGGCCCGTTCGGGCGCGAAATCGCGCGGTCCGTCGACGTTGAATTCAAGGACGCGGTTGCTCTCGGGCTCATGGAAGGGCGTGGCGACATGGACTGCCGCGGCGTCGAGCGCGCGTTCCCATTGCTCGGGCGAAAGGTAGAGCGTGTCGGCGGCGAGCGGGCGATAGCTGCCGGGTGCCGCCGATTCGGCGCGGACGCGGTTCTGGTGATAGTCGGCGATCGCCTCGAAGCGCTGCTGGGCCGCTGCTTCCACGCCCGCGTCGCGCACGATCACCGCGCCGTCGGGCAGATGCTCGAACAGGGTTTCGAGCCGTTCCTCGAACAGCGGAAGCCAATGTTCCATCCCCGCCAGCCGCCGCCCGTCGCTGATCGCCTGGTAGAGGGGGTCGCCGGTCGCGGTGGCGCCGAACGCCTCGCGATAACGCGTGCGGAAGCGCTTGATCGACTCCTCGTCGAGCAGCGCCTCGGAGGCGGGGAGGAGCGTGAAGCCGTCGACGCGGCCGGTGGTGCGCTGGTCCTCGGGCGAGAAGGTGCGAACGCTTTCGATCTCGTCACCGAAGAAGTCGAGCCGCAGCGCCTGTTCGGAGCCCGAGGGGAAGAGATCGACCAGCCCGCCGCGCACCGCGAACTCGCCATGATCGTTGACCGTGTCGACGCGGACATAGCCATTGGCCTGCAGCAGCGCCGAGAGCCGGTCGAGCCCGATCCGCTCGCCCGGCGCGAGCTTCGCCACGAGCTGGCGGATGCGGAAGGGCGTGAGCGTGCGCTGACTCGCCGCATTCACGGTGGTGACGAGCAGTCGCGGCTTGTCCGACTTTGCCTGCAGCGAGTGGAGCGTCGCCAGCCGCTCGGCCATCACCCTGAGGGTGGGGGAGGCGCGGTCATAGGGAAGGCAGTCCCACGCCGGATAGGCGAGGACTTCGATCTCAGGCGCGAAGAAGGGCGCCGTGGAGGCGACCGCACGCATCGCCGCCTCGTCGGGCGCCACGAACACCGCCGTGCCGCCCGCGCGGGTGAGGTCCGCCAGCATCCACGGAAGGAAGCCGGTCGGCACGCCCGAAAGCGTGAGGGGGCGGGTAGCGGAGAGGATCGTCTTCAGGTCGGGCATTGTCATCCTGCAAAGCCCTCTCCTCATCGAAGAGAGGGGTGGGAGAGGGGCGGGGTGGAGAGTGGGCCGCACTTCCTTTCTCCCCGCCCTCTCCCCGGAGGGAGAGGGGGTTAGCGGGAAATCGGCACGTAATTCAGTGTCTTGAGCGCCTGCATCACGGTTCCGGCATAGCGCTCGGGAACCGGCTGCGTTCCCATCGCCCAAGCCATGATGTCGACGTCCTGCTCCTCGAGCAGCGTCTCGAACAGGTCGATCTCGTCATCGTTCCAGCCATGCGCATGGGCATCGAAGAAGCCGCCGATCAGCAGGTCGGCTTCCTTGACGCCGCGGTGCCACGCGCGGAAGCGCAGGCGCTTGAGACGGTGTTCGCGATCCACAAAGGCTCCAACGGCAAAGGGCCGGCAGCGCGGGAATGCGCAGTCGGCGAAAGGGGTTGGCGCCCAGATAAGCCCTCGCGCGCGCGAAAGCCAGCATCGGCCTGCCGCATAACTGCGCCGCCGCGCACCGCTCGCCTGTCGATCTTCCTATATTCGAAAGACTGAAAGGAAGCTCTCGTGAACGACAAACCTCGTTTTGTAATGCTCAAGTCGATCAACGGCGATCCGATGCTGGTGAACCTTCACGCGATCCGCACCGTCTCGACGATCACCATGGCGGGCGACGAAGTGAGCGTCATCGCCTTCGCCGGCGACCATGAAGTCGTGGTCGGCTCGACGATCCCCGAAGTGAGCGCGGCGATCGAGGCGGCGCGCGCCTGACACCATTGGCCTTTGCCGGCCCGGGCGTATAGTCCGGCGCCGATGCGGCCCGAGCTTCTCAATCCCCTGTTCGCCGAGATCACTGCGCTCAAGGGCGTGGGACCCGGCCTTGCCAAACCGCTCGAGCGGCTCGGGCTCGCGCGCGTGGTCGACGTGGCCTTTCACTTGCCCACGGGCTGGATCGACCGCGTTCCGCGCGACGAGCTCGCCATGGCCGATGTCGGCCGGATCATCGCGATTCCGCTCACGCCGGTGAACTACAAGATGAGCGGCAGCGCGCGGGCGCCGGCGCGGGTCCATGCTGTGGATGCGCATGGCAATTACGTGAGCCTGGTCTTCTTCGGGGGCAGTTCCGGCTGGGCGAAGAAGCTGCTGCCGCTGAACGAGAAGCGCTGGGTTTCCGGGCGACTCGACCAGTACGGGCAGGAATTGCAGATCGTCCATCCCGAGGTGTCGGAGGCGGCCGAGGGCGGCGGGCGCGAGGCAGTCTATCCGCTGTCCGAGGGAATCACCTCGAAGCGGATCGCCGGCTTCGTCGAGCAGGCGATAGAGCGTGCGCCCGAGCTGCCCGAATGGATCGAGTCGAGCCTGAAAGCGCAGCATGGCTGGCCGGACTGGAAGGAAGCGCTGACGCGCATCCATGCCGATCCCGCCGACGCGAAGGCGCGCGAGCGGCTCGCCTATGACGAGATATTCGCCAACCAGCTCGCGCTGCTTCTCGTGCGCGGCGAGGCACGCGCCAAGCGCGGTCGGCCGCTCGCCGGCGACGGACGGCTCCGCGATCGGCTGAAGCTTCCCTATGCTCCCACCGGCGCACAGGCGCGCACGATCCGCGAGATCGAGGGAGACATGGCGCAGACGCAGCCGATGCTGCGCCTGCTTCAGGGGGATGTCGGATCGGGCAAGACCCTGGTCGCGACCATGGCGCTGCTGATCGCGGCCGAGGCGGGTGCGCAGGGCGCGATGCTTGCCCCGACCGAGATCCTCGCGCGCCAGCATTTCGAGACGCTCACCCGCACGCTCGCCGGGCTTGGCGTGAACGTCGCCATCCTCACCGGCCGCGACAAGGGCCGCACGCGCGAAGCGACGCTGATGGGGCTCGCCGACGGGTCGATCGACATCCTCGTCGGCACGCATGCGATCTTCCAGGAAGGCGTGGCGTACAAGGATCTGGGGCTCGTCGTCGTGGACGAGCAGCACCGGTTCGGCGTCGCCGAGCGGCTGATGCTCCAGTCCAAGGCCAAGGTGCCGCCGCACCTGCTTGTGATGACCGCCACCCCGATCCCTCGCACGCTCCAGCTCGCGACGCACGGCGAGATGGACGTGAGCCGGCTGGACGAGATGCCGCCCGGCCGCCAACCGATCGAGACCAGTGTGATCGCCGAAGACCGGCTGGGCCAGATCGTCGAGGCGCTGGGGCGGCACCTCGAATCGGGCAAACAGGCCTATTGGGTCTGCCCGCTGGTCGAGGAGAGCGAAAAGGTCGATATGGCCGCGGCCGAGGCCCGCGCGGCCGAGCTCCAGGCGCGCTTCGGCGGGCGGATCGGGCTGGTGCACGGCCGGATGAAGGGCGCCGAGAAGGACGCCGTCATGGCGCGCTTCGCCAGCGGCGAGCTGGGCGTGCTGGTCGCGACCACGGTGATCGAAGTCGGCGTCGACGTGCCCAACGCAACGCTGATCGTGATCGAACATGCCGATCGCTTCGGCCTCGCTCAGCTCCACCAGCTGCGCGGGCGCGTGGGGCGGGGCGGGGGGCGTTCGCACTGCATCCTCCTGCGCGGCGACCGGCTGAGCGAGACGTCGCGTGCGCGGCTGGCGCTGATGCGCGACACCACCGACGGCTTTGTGATCGCCGAGCGCGACCTTGAACTGCGCGGCGCAGGCGAGCTGCTCGGCACGCGCCAGTCGGGCGAAATGCAATTCCGCCTCGCCGCACCCGAGATGCTCCAGTCGCTCATGGTCGCCGCCAACGCCGACGCACGGTTGCTGGTCGACCAGGATCGCAGCCTGAAGACCCCCCGCGGCGAGGCGGCGCGGCTGGCGCTCTACCTGTTCGAACGCGACGCTGCGGTGGGCCTGCTGCGCTCGGGGTGAACAATCTTTCTCTCCCCTCGAGGGGAGAGGCGGTTCGCGAGTGTCGCAGGCTCAGCCCTGCGCGCCGTCGTCCCGGCACGGCAGCTTGAACACGAACCGCGCGCCCATGCCGGGTGCGCTGTCGACCTGCAGGTCGCCGCCCATCGCGCGCGCCAGCAGCCGGGCGATGTAGAGACCCAGGCCGCTGCCGCCCTGCTCGGCGGGATCGACGCGGCCGAATTTCTCGAAGATACGTTCCTGATCCTCGACGGCGATGCCCTTGCCTTGATCGGCGACGATCACGCAGCCCATCGGCCCGTCGCGCTCGATCCGGATCCACACCGTCCCGCCCGCCGGCGAATAGCGTACGGCGTTGCCGATAAGGTTGACCAGCACCTGGAGCGTCCGGCGGAACTCGCCGGTCACCGGCAACCGCTCGTCGAGCCCGGGCTTGTCGATGCGCACGTCCGATTGCGCTGCGCGCACCGCGAGCAGCCCCGCAGCGCGGCGCGCGACGTCGGCAAGGTCGATCGCCTCGGTCGCAGGTGCGAAGTCCGGCCGCTCGATCGCCTGAAGGTCCACCAGGTCGTCGACCAGCCCCAGCAGGTGGCGCCCGGCGCTGGCGATGTCGCCCGCATATTCGGCATAGTCTGCGCGCAGCGGTCCATCGGTCTGCGCGCTGATGCTGTCGGCGTTGGCGATGATCTTGCCCAGCGGTCCCCTGAGCGCGCGATCGAGCCGCTGGCTGAACGAGTCCGGAAAGCCGCCGAACGGCTGGTCGGGTGCCGGAAGGGGCGCGTCCGCGGCCGGATCGGGCGCGGGAGGATCGAGCATATAGGCGCCGCCGACGAACCCGGCGAAGCGCCCTGCGGCGTCGATCCGCGGCGTGGCCTCGAGGCGGACGCTGTGCCCGGTGCCGCGAATCTCCGCCTTCTGCCCGTCGAAACGCGCCTGCGCGGCGACCGCGGTCAGGATCGGCAGATTGCCCTGCTCGTCCTGCGCGAGGCTGAGCAGGCGCGTGAGCGGCTGGCCGAGCATCGCATTCGAATCGAAGCCGTAGCGCTGGCCCGCGTCGACCGGGAGGAAGGTGATGCGGAGCGCCGCGTCGGTCTCCCACAGCCAGTCGGCGGCGGACCGGAAGAAGTCGCTGTCGCGCCCGGGCTCGGCGGCGGGCGGGTGCCAGGCGGGGCGTGCGCGCCAACCGCTGATCTCGAGCCGGATGCCGCCCTCCTCGGGCTCGGCGCGGACCCAGAGGTCTAGG
>DATLJJ010000255.1:0-2290 GCA_035538975.1 Sphingomonas sp.
GCGTATTGGTCTCTGCCCCCACCTGGCGCTGGGCGAGGTCGAGGAAGGGAATCGTGCACGACTGCTGGCGGCCTGCCGGATAGCGGCCGAGGATCTCGCGTGCCTTTTCGGCATTCTCGGCCGACCACGCGAATGCGCCCCAGCGCGTGCGGGTCTCGGCCTCATCGGGGATTTGCGGGGCGTCAGCCATCAGCGAATGAACTCCACCCGATCGACCTTGTCGTCGGAGAACGAATAAACAGCCATCACTTCGAAGGGCTCGGCCTCGGGCGAGCGCATCACCTTCTCGTGCAGCACCGCGGTCTGGCCCAGCTGCCAGCTACCGAGGATCTCGACGCGGTTGCCGGGAAACTCGGCGAACATCGCCTTGAGCCCCGAGCGCACGCCTTCCTTGCCCTCACGGACCACGGCGCCACGATAGCCCGCCTCGCTTGCAGTGTCGGTCATCAGCTCGACATAGGCGTCGGCGTCCTGCGCATTGTAGCGCGCGATCATCTCGCGGGCGATTGCCACCTTGTCGCCGCTCACCGGTCGCACTCCCCGAACACGATATCCATCGCACCCAGAATCGCGGTGGTGTCGGCGAGCATGTGGCCGCGCGACATGAAGTCCATCGCCTGGAGGTGGCTGAACGCGGTCGGGCGGACCTTGCAGCGGTACGGCTTGTTGGTGCCGTCGCTCACCAGATAGACGCCGAACTCGCCCTTCGGGCTCTCGGTCGCGACATACACTTCGCCCGCGGGCACGTGATAGCCTTCGGTGAAGAGCTTGAAGTGGTGGATCAGCGCTTCCATCGACTGCTTCATCGCGGCGCGGCGCGGCGGCGCGACCTTGTTGTCGAGCGTGAGCACCGGGCCTTCGGGCATTTCCTGGAGGCACTGCTTCATGATCCGCGCCGACTGGCGGACCTCCTCGACGCGCACCATGAACCGGTCGTAGCAGTCGCCGCGCGTGCCGACGGGGATGTCGAACTCCATCCGGTCGTACACGTCGTACGGCTGCGAGCGCCGCAGGTCCCAGGGGATGCCCGCGGCGCGGATCATCGGGCCCGAGAAGCCCCAGCGCATCGCGTCCTCGCGGCTCACCACCGCGATGTCGACGTTGCGCTGCTTGAAGATGCGGTTCTCGGCGACGAGGCTGATCGCGTCCTCGAACAGCCGCGGCAGGCGCGTGTCGAGCCATTCGGCGATGTCGGTGAGCAGCTTGAGCGGCACGTCCTGCCGCACCCCGCCGACGCGATAATAGTTGGAGTGCATGCGCGCGCCCGAGGCACGCTCGAAGAAGTTGAGGCAGTCCTCGCGCAGTTCGAACATCCACAGGTTCGGCGTCATCGCGCCCACGTCCATCACGTGCGAACCGAGGTTGAGCATGTGATTGCAGATGCGGGTCAGCTCGGCGAAGAACACGCGGAGGTACTGGCCGCGCAGCGGCACCTCGAGGTCGAGCAGCTTCTCGACCGCCAGCACGAAGCTGTGCTCCATCGCGAGCGGCGAGCAATAGTCGAACCGGTCGAAGTACGGCAGCGCCTGGGTGTAGGTCTTGTACTCGATCAGCTTCTCGGTGCCGCGGTGGAGCAGCCCCACGTGCGGATCGACGCGCTCGACGATCTCGCCGTCGAGTTCGAGTACGAGCCGGAGCACGCCGTGCGCCGCCGGGTGCTGCGGGCCGAAGTTGATCGTGTAGTTCTGGATCGCGACGTCGCCCGTCGCCGGGTCCTTGACGCTGTCGCGCTCCATCATCTGGTCGACGGTGTCGGTCATTGGTTCTGCCCCTTGCCGGGCGCCACATCAGGGTCCGCAGGCTTCTCTTCGGGCTGGTTGCCGGGGTGATCCTGGCCAGCGCCCGTCTCGGCGGTGCTGTCCTTGGTCTTGGCACGCTTGGCGCGCGGCTTGACGGTCCTGGTCGCCTTCTCGCCCGCCTTCATCACATCGTCCGCAGTCGCGGGCGTCGGCGCGCCCTTCTCCTCGGGGACGGGCGGCGGAGGCGGCGACGCAGGAGTCGGCGCAGGCGCCGGTTTGGCCTGGGGCGTGTCGGCCGGCCCGGGTCCGGGCGCCGCCTTCTCGTCGCCTGGCAGCACATAGGCCGCACCTTCCCAGGGCGACATGAAGTCGAAGTTGCGGAAGTCCTGCGCCAGGCTCACCGGCTCATAGACCACGCGCTTGGCGTCTTCGGAGTAGCGCAGCTCGACATAGCCGGTCTGCGGGAAATCCTTGCGCAGCGGATGCCCCTGGAAGCCATAGTCGGTCAGGATGCGGCGCAGGTCGGTGTTGCCCTCGAACAGCACGCCGTA
>DATLJJ010000256.1:0-2257 GCA_035538975.1 Sphingomonas sp.
GAAGACGTCGCTGCCGCCGTAGCCCGGCACCGGCGGCCCCTCGCCGAAGGTCGCGCGAATGAAGGCGGCCAGCCGCGCATATTCCTCGGGCCGCAGCGTCACTGCACGCACGCGGGGCCCGGTGCGCGGCGCGTCCATCCGCTCGACGTGCACCACCGTCTCCCCCACCCCGACCATCGCCTTGCCGACGAGCACCGGGTTCACGTCCCACCACGTCGGCGTGTTGAGATAGAATTCGCGGTCGCCCCAGCCGAAGGACAGGTGCGTCGCGTTCGCGGTCGCGGGATCGGCGAAGTCCTGCGGGCGCACGAGATTGGCCCAGCCGTCGGGCTCGGCGAAGATCGGCAGCACCAGATCGGTGTGGATGCCGTTGTCCATCACATAGATCCGCACGCCTGCATCGGCCTGGGTCCATGCGCGGTTGACCGGAATCACACCGCCCAGCGTGCCCGCGACCAGATAGGCGAGCGCGAGCGCGACGAACCCCAGCGCCATCCTCTTGAGAATTCGGATCAATCCGGGCTCCCGTTTCGGCCTTCCGCCGCCCATGCTATGCCATATCCATGGCAGAGCAAACGCATGTGCTGGACCGCCCTCCGGAGGGCGCTGCACCCGACTGGACGATACCGCAGAACTGGAGCGCCTATACGCCCGAGGAACACGCCACCTGGGACCTGCTCTTCGAGCGTCAGGCGAAGCTGCTCCCCGGCCGCGCCTCGCAGGCGTACCTCGACGGCCTCCACGCGCTGCGCCTCTCCGAGTCGGGCATCCCCAATTTCGAGGAACTGTCCGAGCGGCTGATGAAGCTCACCGGCTGGCAAGTGGTGGCGGTGCCCGGGCTCGTCCCCGACGACGTCTTCTTCGACCATATGGCAAACCGCCGCTTCGTCGCGGGCAATTTCATCCGCCGCCGCGACCAGCTCGACTATATCCAGGAGCCCGACGTCTTCCACGACGTCTTCGGCCATGTGCCGATGCTCGCCGACCCGGTGTTCGCCGACTATCTCGAAGCCTATGGCCGCGGCGGGGTGCGCGCGATGGAGCTGGGTGCGCTCAAGCAGCTCGGCCGCCTCTACTGGTACACGGTCGAATTCGGGCTGATCGAAGAGGCCGGAGGATTGCGCATCTACGGCTCCGGCATCGTCTCCAGCTCGGCCGAGAGCCGCTTCGCGCTCGAGGACCCGAGCCCCAACCGCATTCGCTTCGACCTCAAGCGCGTGATGCGCACCGAGTATCGGATCGACGACTTCCAGCAGAACTACTTCGTCATCCCGAGTTTTGACGAACTGCTGCGCGTCACGGTCGAGACGGACTTCGCGCCACTCTATCAGGAGCTGCTCCAGCTACCTGACGTGCCCGTCGCGACGATCCTGCCCGAGGATGACGTGATCACCCGCGGCACGCAGGAATATGCGAACGCGAAGGAAAGCTAGCAGCTGTACCCCGGCGAAGGCCGGGGTCCAGATGCCTTCGCCACAACCCTCACCAGCTCCCGAACCCCGGCGCCTCGCCCCTGCCCTGGCTCCTCCGCCGCACCCGCGGCGCGCCGTAGCGGTAGCGCTTGACCAGGGTCAGCGTCGGCCAATGCCCGCGGTCGGTACGCGCCACCGGGCGCATCCCCTGCGCCCGATAGGCGGAAAGCACGGCTTCGGCCTGGGCTTCGAGCAGCCCCGCGAGGATCAGCGTGCCGCCCTCGGCCAGCGCCGCGCAGACGCTCGGCGCCAGCTCGATCAGCGGTCCGGCGAGGATGTTGGCGACGATCAGGTCATAGGGCCCGCGACCGACGAGCAGCGGATGGTCCATTCCCGGCGCGATCGCCAGCACCAGCTCGCCCGCGCCGCCGCCCAGCGCCACGCCGTTCAGCGCGGCATTGGCTGCAGTGACGTCGATCGAGTTCGGGTCGATGTCCGACGCGGTCGCATAGGCGCGCGGCCACAGGTGCAGCGCCGCGAAGGCGAGCAGCCCGGTGCCCGTCCCCAGATCGAGCAGGTTGCGCACCACCGCACCGCTGCGCTTGTGCCGGTCGAGCGCGAGCAGGCACCCCGAAGTCGTCTCGTGCGTGCCGGTGCCGAACGCGACGCTCGCGTCGATCCGGAAAGCCTTGGCGCCTTCGGGCACCACGCCCTTGTTGGTGCCGGTGTGGACATAGAAGCGCCCGGCATGGACCGGCTCGATCCCTGCCTGGCTCAGCGTCACCCAATCGGCGTCGCGGATACGCTCGGCGGCCAGCTTGACGCCCGCTGCGCTCGGCACCAGC
>DATLJJ010000257.1:0-32092 GCA_035538975.1 Sphingomonas sp.
CAGGCGAGCCGCGGCGGCGACCCGGCCGAGCTCACTGCCAAGGCCGCGGGTGCGGGCTACGACATCTCGGGCATCCGCCCGCTGCTCGACTCGCTTTCCGCACGGGCGTGAACGTACGTCTGGTCCGCTGCGCGGCGCTGCTGGCGCTCGCTGCGCCGACAGGATGCGCGGAACCCGTTTCGGTGGCGCGCCCCGCCGCTGCCCCGGCGCCGAACCGGATCGAGATGGAGGTGCGCTCGTGGGGCCGCCCCATGTCGCGCTGGTCGATCGGCGCGGACGGCAAGGGAAGCCTGACGCTGCCCGAACCCGGAGTCTTCGACGCCCGCGAGCTGGTCACGCGACGCTTCGATGCAGGCGCCGCAGGATTTTCGGAAATCGCAGCGCTGCTCGGCGACGCCGAACGCCGCACCGGCCAGCAGCTGCCCTGCATGGAGCGGATCACCGATTTCCCCTATGGAGAGGTCCGCTGGCTGCGCGCGACGCAAGTCATCAGCCTGGACTTCGACCGCGGCTGCCGCGACGCCGACACGCAGCCGGTGCTCGCCGCGCTCGAGCGAGCCGACAAGCGCATCGCCGATTGGGCCCGCGGCGCTCCGGTCGCCGAGCGCGCGCCGGTCCCGGCGCAATGAACCAGCTCACCCTCTTCCTCGGCTCGCTCGCCGCGATCCTGCTGCTGGCGCTCGCGGCCCGGCTGCTGCGGCTCGGCGGCGGCGCGATCGCGGACGAGGCCGCGGCGATCCGCGAGGCCGAGGCGCAGCTCCCGGGCTTCGAAGCCGAGCGCGCGCTGGTCGGCAGCGACGGCCAGGCCGCGCTGGTCCACGGCCGCGACGGCAGCGTGGCGCTGCTCAAGCAGCATGGGACGCAAGTCGCCGTCCGCCGCATCACTCCGGTTGCCCTGCGCTCGACGCCCGACGGCCTGCTGGTGGCGAGCGGCGAGCGCAGCTTCGGCGACGTGCTGGTACGCGGGGCTGCGGACACCGCCGTTCCTCCGCACCCGTGACACCTTACTTACAGTGAAGTAAGCAAGGCGCATGCCCAACTTGCCCGATCCCGTCGATCTCGCGGTGCCGGCCTTCGTGCTGCTGGTGCTGGCCGAGATGATCGTCGCCCGGGCACGTGATCGCCGCCGCTATTGCCCCAGGGACACGCTGACCTCGCTGGCGCTGGGGCTGGGCAGCACCGTCGCGGGGCTGCTCACCGCCGGCTTCGTCTTCGCCATGGCGACCTGGGTGTGGCAGTACCGCCTCTTCGACATCGGTTGGGCCTGGTACTGGTTCGTCCTCGCCTTCGTCCTCGACGACCTCGCCTATTACGTCTTCCACCGCGCGGCGCACCGCGTCCGCTGGTTCTGGGCGAGCCACGTCATCCACCATTCGAGCCAGCACTATAATCTGTCGACCGCGCTCAGGCAGACATGGACGGGCTTCGTCAGCCTCAACTTCCTGTTCCGCCTGCCGCTGTTCCTGATCGGCTTCCCGCCGGCGATGGTCTTCTTCGTGGCCGGCATCAACCTGATCTACCAGTTCTGGATCCACACCGAGGTCATCGGCCGGATGCCGCGCTGGTTCGAGGCAGTGATGAACACCCCCTCGCACCACCGCGTCCATCACGCGACGAACCCGCGCTATCTCGACCGCAACTATGCCGGCGTCTTCATCGTGTGGGACAAGCTCTTCGGCACCTTCGAGCCGGAGCGCGACGACGACCGCCCACGCTACGGCATCGTCAAGAACCTCGGTAGCTTCAACCTGCTCTGGGCTGCCTTCCACGAATGGATCGGCATCGCCCGCGACGTGTGGAGCGCGCCGACGTGGCGCGCACGGCTCGACTATATGATCCGGCCGCCCGGCTGGAGCCACGACGGCAGCCGGGACACGTCCGAGACTATCAAGGCGCGCTGGGAGGCGCGGCAGCAGCGGGAGGGTGCGTGGAACAAGCCGATATCGTCGTCATCGGCGCAGGATCGGGCGGGAGCGCCGTCGCAGGCCGCCTGAGCGAGGACGGCCGCACCAGGGTCGCGCTGATCGAGGCAGGCGGGCGCAACACCAGTCTCAAGACCATCATGCCCGGCATGATGCCGTTCCAGGGCGAGGCAACCAACTGGCGCTTCGAGACCGTTCCCCAGCGTGGGCTGAATGGCCGGCGCGGCTACCAACCCCGCGGCCGCGGGCTCGGCGGGTCGAGTGCGATCAACGCCATGCTCTACATCCGCGGCCATCCCGCCGACTATGACCAGTGGCGCGACCTCGGCTGCACCGGCTGGGGCTGGGACGAAGTGCTCCCCTGGTTCAGGGCGAGCGAGCACAATGTCCGCGGCGCCGATGCCTTCCACGGCGATTCCGGCCCGCTCTGGGTCAGCGATCAGCGCTTCGCCAACCCCGGCGCCCACGCCTTCCTCAGCGCCGCCGAATCGCTCCAGATCCCGCTCAACCGCGATTTCAACGGCGCTCGGCAGGAAGGCGTCGGCCTCTATCAGGTGACGCAGAAGAACGGCGAACGCTGGACCGCCGCGCGCGCCTATCTCCCGTCGGGCACGCGCGAAAACCTCGCGATCCTCTGCGACGCAAGCGCCGAACGCATCCTGTTCGAGGACGGCCGCGCGGTTGGCGTCGCCTATGTTCGGCAGGGCGAGAAGCGAACCATCCGCGCCCGCCGCGTCGTGCTCGCCGCCGGCGCCTTCCAGACGCCGCAACTGCTGATGCTCTCGGGTATCGGCCCCGCACAGCACCTGAAGGATATGGGACTCGAGGTGCGGATCGATCGCCCGTCGGTCGGTTCGAATCTGCAGGATCATATCGACTATGTCGCCGCTTTCGAGACCGCGGGCGCGCCCTTCCTGGGCCGCTCGCGCCTCGGCACGCTCAAGTCGCTGGGAGCGATGGCACGCTGGCTGGCGACGCGTGGCGGCGGCATGACGTCCCCCTTTGCCGAGGCGGGCGGCTTCCTGCGCACCGATCCGGCCGACGAACGCCCCGACGTCCAACTCCATTTCGTTGTCGCGATCGTCGAGGATCACGGCCGCGCCGCGGTCAAGGCGCACGGCTATTCCTGCCATGCCTGCGTGCTTCGGCCCGAGAGCCGCGGCACCGTCCGGCTCCACTCGCCCGACATCGCCGATGCGCCGCTGATCGATCCCGATTTCCTGGGCGACCCGCGCGACTTGGAAGTGCTCAAGCGCGGCGTGCGCGCCATGTACCGCATCCTCGAAGCGCCCGCGATGGCCGCCTTCGCGCCCCGCGATCGCTACCCGGTGGACCTCGCCGACGATGCGGCACTCGAAACCTTGCTCCGCGCCCGATCGGACACGGTCTATCACCCGGTGGGCACGGCGAGGATGGGCGCGGACGAGCACGCGGTCTGCGACCCCAGTCTTCGCGTGCGCGGCGCCGACCACCTTTATGTCGCGGATGCCTCGGTGATGCCGCGCCTGATCGGCGGCAACACCAACGCGCCCACGATCGTGATCGGCGAGCGCTGCGCAGCCTTCATCCGACAGGATCTGAAGGTATAAAAAAGGGCCGGTGGAGACCACCGGCCCAGTGCGTCCGCAGGAGGAACGCCGGTAGGGGCGCCGCGCACGTAGAAGGCGCGGCGCCCCGAACTCGTCAGTAGTTGTAGGCGCGCTCGCCGTGCTCACCGAGGTCGAGACCTTCGATCTCGACTTCGCGGCTGACGCGTCCGCCGGTCACAGCCTTGGCGATGGTGAAGGCGATGGCCGTGCCGATCGCCGCCCACACGATCGTCGTGCCCACGGCTCCAAGCTGGACCAGCAGCCTGGCGCCCATGTCATAGTCCTCGGCACCGGGGCCGCCGAGCGATGGGGCGTAGACGACGGCAGTGCCGATCGCGCCGACGATGCCGCCGATTCCGTGGATGCCGAATGCATCGAGCGAGTCGTCATAGCCGAGCCTGGGCTTCACCACCGTGACGGCGAAGAAGCAGATCACCGACGCGACCGCACCCAGCACGATCGCTCCGAACGGCCCCGAATTGCCGGCCGCAGGCGTCACGGCGACCAGTCCGGCGATGATGCCCGAGCAGAAGCCCAGCGCCGAAGCGCGGTGTCCGGCGGCGCGCTCCGCGACCATCCAGACGAGGCCCGCCGAAGCGGTGGCGACGAAGGTGTTGATCATCGCCAGCGCTGCCGAGCCGTTCGCCTCGAGCGCAGAACCCGCGTTGAAACCGAACCAGCCGACCCAGAGCAAGCCGGTGCCGACCATGGTGAGCGTCAGGCTGTGCGGCGCCATGCGCTCGGTCGGGAAGCCGATACGCTTACCGAGCAGCAGCGCAGCGACCAGCGCCGACACGCCAGCGTTGATGTGCACCACGGTGCCGCCGGCGAAGTCGAGCGCGCCAGCCTTGAAGAAAAGGCCACTCGCCGCCCACACCATGTGCGCGATGGGGAAATAGACGATGGTGAGCCAGACCAGCGCAAACACCATCACCGCGGCGAACTTGATGCGCTCGACCACCGACCCTAGCACCAGCGCGATGGTGATCGCCGCAAAGGTCATCTGGAAGCTGATGAAGACATATTCCGGAATCTCGACCCCTGCCGTGAAGGTGGCGGCCTGCGATGCCGGTGTGACTCCCTTCAGGAACAGCTTGTCGAAGTTGGAAATGAAATTGCTGAGACCCGACGAATAATCGGGGCCGAACGCCATCGTGTACCCATAGGTCACCCACACGATCATCGCGAGCGCGGCGACCGCGCCGACCTGGGTCATCACCGAAAGCATGTTCTTGGTTCGGGCGAGGCCGCCGTAGAAGAGCGCGAGCCCCGGCAGAATCATCATGAGCACGAGAATGGTGGACGTCATCATCCAGGCAGTGTCGCCCTTGTCCACGGTGGCGGCAGGCGCGGCCGCGTCCTGCGCCCAGGCGGGCAGCGCCGCAAACGCCGCGAGCACACTGCCCGCGGCCAAAGTCTTGACCAGCTTCATCACGACCCCCTTCATCACAGCGCCGTCTCGTTGGTCTCGCCGGTGCGGATCCGCACCGCCTGACCCATGTCGAGGACGAAGATTTTCCCGTCGCCGATCGCGCCGGTGCTCGCGGCGGCCTGGATCGCCTCCACGGCTCGGTCCGCGAGATCGGAGCCGACGGCGACCTCGATCTTGATCTTGGGCACCATGTTGGTGCTGTACTCGGCGCCTCGGTAGATCTCGGTCTGGCCCTTCTGGCGGCCGAAGCCCTTCACTTCGGATACGGTCATTCCCGTCACGCCGACCTGCGTCAGCGCCTCACGGACCTCGTCCAGCTTGAACGGTTTTATGATGGCGATGATGAGTTTCATTTCGCCCCCTCGGTTGGCGGTTGTCCCGAGGGAGCGATCAGCAAACGCCGTGCCAGACGCAGAAATCGCGCGAATCCGCTGGAGGCAGCGATCGGCAAACGTTACGCGAGTGCAAATTTTTACGCAGACGTGAAGGTCTGCTCAAAAATCAGGCAGGATTGTCGAGCAGAGCACGCGCGGCGACGAGATCCTCGTCATCCACCATCACCCGCACCGGGATGAGCAGCCAGCTCCCGTCGGCAATGCTGGCACCTGCATCGAAGACGAAGCTGGGAATGTCCTCAGCCTCCAGGCGGCTCTGGACGATGAAAGCCTCCTGCCGCTCGAAGCGGCCCAGTTCGACGAGCGCCATCAGCCCGCCAGCTCGCGCAGCCGCGCGACCAGCGCGTCGCGGTCGGGCAGATCGATGCCCATTTGCTCGCTCAATATGGCGCAGAAAGCCTCCGGCTCCTCCACTTCGCGGCGCTCGAAGCTGCCATCGCGCCCGTACCGCGTGAACAGACCGCTGCGTACCGCGAGGCGGCCGTCGGGCAGCACGCGGGCGCATGTGACGCCGCGCGTGAAATGGGAAGCAGGGCTCGTCGAAACCCACCAGTTGACCGGCTCGAAGTCGATCGCGAGCTGGGGGTGAAGGTCAAAGCGATAGCAGGTCCGCCAATCCTCATCGATCAGGATCTGAAGCCGCCATTCGCCATCGCGCTCGATCAATCGGAAAGGCTCGTGCGGCGTCGCCTGCTCGACGTCGGGCACCAGGTCGAGCACGCCGGTGAGCACGGCGCCGCCGAAGCCAACATCGGCGATCGCCGGGCCCTCCGCCAGATCGACACGGAGCAGCATATGACTGCGCGGCGTCACTGCGTCCTCGTCCATGTTCCAAAGCACACGTGCGGCCAACGGCGTCACGCGAAAGCCGATGGCCTCCAACACGCGCCAGAAGAGCCCGTTCTGCTCGAAGCAATAGCCTCCCCGACGGCTACGGACGAGCTTCTCGACCAGAGCCTCGGGTTCGAGCCGGACCGGCCGGCCGAGCAGCGGGTCAAAATTCTCGAACGGGATCGCCAGCGTGTGGTGCAGCACCAGCGCGGCCAGGGTGGCACGATCGGGCGCGGGCGTGCCGGAATAGCCGATGCGCTCGAAATAAGCCTTGAGATCGGAGTCAGAGAGCATGTGCCGGGCCTAGCCGAAGAACAGACGGCCAACAATCAACATGGCGTCAGACCTTGCGCGGCCGCCGCGGCACGCCGGGTGTGCATTCGAGCGCGCCACGATCCCAGCCGCCCAGGTCGGCGGCCACGGCATAGGTGGATTCGAGGAAGTCCGTCAGCATCGCGGCCGGGTCGGCGGCCGCACGTACTGCGTCATAGTCGAGCAGGAACTCGCCCAATTCCGCGTTGAAATAGGCCGGCGCAGGGATCGACGCCTCGCCGAAGCCAGGAGGCACCGGATAGGCATAGGAATAGAAGGCGGGGCGCGGAAAGCTATCGTTCCCTGGCCAGAAGCCGGCGCTCGAGACCTCGTGGCTATAGGCCTCGCGCGTCACGGCGTCCGGCAGACCGGGCACGCCGCCCGGATGCGGCGGCGCCGGACGGCCCGAAAAGCGCGTCACGGCCAGGTCGAAGCTGCCCCAGAAGAAGTGGACGGGGCTCACCTTACCAAGGAACGCCGTGCGGAATTGCTTGAAGACCGCGTCGGTGAAGGCGAGCGCGGCGTGGAAGCGGTGGACCGCCTCTCGATCATAGGGCCGTTCGGCACGATCCTCGGGGAAGCGAACCGGGTCCGGCATTTCGTTGGGAAGCGTCACGATCGGCGCCGCGATGCCGAAGCCGCCGAGGACGGCCATGAGCTCGGCGTGAAAATCGGCGATCGTGCCGGGCCGCAGTGCCAGCGATGCCTTGCCGCCGGCACTGGTCCGGAGCACCAGCTGATGATCGATCAGGTCGAGTTCGATCTCGAACGGGCCGGCTTCGGAAGGAACGAGCGAAGTGCCCAGCCCCAGCGAAGTTACGTAAAGCGGTACATGCCAACCGTGATTTACCCACGGCGTCAGCGCGAGGCGGATCTTGCCGACCACCTGCGTCATCAACTGGAGATGCAACGCGGTCTCGCGCCATGCCGGCCAGTCGAGGGCCGGCAGCGCGCTCACGCCGCCGTGCCTCCCACGGTGAGACCTTCGATCAGCAGCGTGGGCTGCCCCACGCCGGCCGGGACCGATTGGCCGCCCTTTCCGCACATGCCGACGCCCTCGTCGAGCGCGAAGTCGTTGCCGATGCCGGTCACCCTGGTGAGCACGGATGGGCCGTCGCCGATCAGCGTCGCGCCCTTGATCGGCGCACCGAGCTTGCCGTTCTCGATCATGTACGCCTCGGTGCAGGAGAAGACGAACTTGCCCGAGACGATGTCGACCTGACCGCCGCCGAACGACTTGGCGAAGATGCCCTTCTTCACGCGGCTCAGAAGCTCGGCGGGGTCGTCCTGCCCATCCTTCATGAAGGTGTTGGTCATGCGCGGCATAGGGGCGTGCTGGAAGCTCTCGCGGCGGCCGTTGCCGGTGGGCTCGACGCCCATCAGCCGCGCGTTGAGACGGTCCTGCATATAGCCCTTGAGGATGCCGTCCTCGATCAGCACCGTCTCGCGCGTCGGCGTGCCTTCGTCGTCGATCGAGAGCGAGCCGCGACGATCGAGGATCGAGCCGTCGTCGACCACCGTCACGCCCGGCGCTGCCACGCGCTCGCCGATGCGGCCGGAAAAGGCGCTGGTGCCCTTGCGGTTGAAGTCGCCCTCCAGCCCATGCCCCACCGCCTCGTGGAGCAGCACGCCGGGCCAGCCCGGGCCGCACAGCACGGTCATGTCGCCCGCGGGCGCGTCGACCGCGTCCAGGTTGACCAACGCCTGCGCGAGTGCCTCGTCGATCGCGCGGTTCCACGTTTCGGGCTGGAAGAGCCTGTCGTAGAGCGTGCGCCCGCCGGTGCCGAAGCTTCCGGTCTCGCGCCGGCCGTTCGCCTCGACTACGATCGAGACGTTCAAGCGCACCAGCGGCCGAACGTCGGTGGCGACGAAGCCGTCGGGCCGAACGACCTCGACCACGCTCCATTGGCCGGTGAGCCCGACCGAGACCTGCACGACGCGCGGATCGCGGGCACGCGCCGCGGCATCGATCGTCTGGCACAAATTGACCTTGTCGGCGAAGGGCACGAGGTCGAGCGGATCGGCGTCGGTGTAGAGATGGCGGTTGCTGCCTTGGGGCGGCGGCGCCTTGCCCTGCTTCGCCGGATCGATCAGCGCCATCGTCTCGGCCGCCCGGCGGATCGCCTGGGGGCTTATCTCGTTGGCGTGCGCGAAGGCCGTGGTCTCGCCCGAGACCGCGCGCAGCCCGAAGCCCGAATGCGTGTCGAACGAGGCCGTCTTCAATCGGCCGTCGTCGAAGCCGAACGCCTCGGTCTTGCGATACTGGAGATAGAGCTCGCCGTCCTCGGCGCGACTCAGCGCCTCGGCGGTCAGCTTCGCCGCGGTCTCGGGATCGAGACTGTCGCGATAGAGGAAGCTGCGCGGATCGGAGGGAATCGTCATTCCGCCGATATAGGACGCCTAGACGCTCGCGCCAGCCGGATGATCGGGCAACTGGCTCTGGTCGGCGCCGTCGGCGGGGCCGCCGATCAGCACGAAGCGGCGGTCGCAATAGCCGCAGTCGACATAGCCATGCTCGTCGATCTGCAGGAACACACGCGGATGGCCGAGCGCGGCGGGCAGGCCGGGGCCGGTGCCGTCGCAGGACACGCGGGCGTGGGACGTACGGATGATCTCGGGCAGGGGCGCGGTCATGGCCTTGCGCCTAGCAAAGCCGGAGGGGGCTCGCAATCGCGCGCGCACGGTCTTATGCGCAAAGCCATGACCCAGGCCGCGATCGCGATCGACAATCTGTGCAAGACCTATGCGGGCGGCAAGCGCGCGCTCGACGGAGTTACCTTCGACGTGCCGCGCGGGCAGATTTTCGGTCTGCTCGGTCCCAACGGCGCGGGCAAGTCGACGCTGATCAACATCCTCGCGGGGCTGGTCAACAAGACCGGCGGCCGTGCGTCGATCTGGGGCTTCGATATCGACGAGCACCCGCGCAACGCCAAGGCCTCGATCGGCATCGTCAACCAGGAGATCACCTTCGATCCCTTCTTCACGCCGCGCGAGACACTGGAGATCCAGGCGGGGCTCTATGGCGTGCGCAAGGACGCGTTCGACGCGATGACGCTGCTCCGCGCGGTGCATCTGGAGGACAAGGCCGAAGCCTATTCGCGGACGCTCTCGGGCGGCATGAAGCGCCGGCTGATGGTCGCCAAGGCGATGGTCCATTCGCCGCCGATCATCGTGCTCGACGAGCCCACCGCCGGCGTCGACGTCGAGCTTCGCCAGCAGCTCTGGGCCTATGTGAAGGAGCTGAACGCGCGCGGCGTGACGGTGGTGCTGACCACCCATTATCTCGAGGAAGCCGAGGAGCTCTGCGACCGGATCGCGATCATCAATCACGGCAAGCTGATCGCCAACAAGCCGACGCGCGAGCTGGTCGGCATGGCGCAGGAGAAGGTGGTCGAGGTCACCGTCGACCGCGACGTGCCCGCCCTGCCGCAGAACCAGTGCTTCCAGAAGATCGAGCTGAAGGCCGATCGCACGCTGGTGATCACCTATCGCAAGGACCAGGCGAACGCCGGCGAAGTGCTCGGCGCCGTCCAGACCGCGGGCTATGGCATCGTCGACGTCTCGACACGCGAGGCGGACCTCGAGGACGTGTTCCTCAACCTGACCCGGGCGGCCAATGGCTGAATCCGCTACCGGCCGCTGTCTGTGCGGCGCGGTGCGCTACACGGCGCGGGGCGAGGCGATCGCGCGCACGCTCTGCCACTGCATCTCCTGTCGCCGCGCGACCGGAGGCGTGAGCGTCGCATGGGCGGTCTTCCCCAAAACCGAAGTCACGCTCGAAGGCGAGGTTCGCGAATATAGTTCCTCGCCGGGGATCCACTGGGGCTTCTGCCCCGATTGCGGAAGCCTGGTCACCTATCGCCGCGCCAGCCGGCCCGACCATCTGGACCTCACCACCGCCACGTTCGACGATCCGGAGCGGTTCCCGCCGAACGCGGAGATCTGGGTCGGCGAGCGGATCGGCTGGGAACAGCTCAACCCCGCGCTCCCGCACAAGCTGCGCAGCACGCTCAACGATTGAGTCGCAGCGGACCGGGGCAGACCTGGTAGACCGGGCGGCGGGAATCGGGTGGTGACCTGCCCTTCGACTCTCCACAATCCTCCCCCGTTCATCCGAGCGCAAAGGCCAACGAACGCCGCAGGAGGTTGCGCGACCGCGCACGGCCGTTAGGAACGAAGACCCCCGCAGCCGACAGGAGATCCCCCGCTGGAGACCATCACCATCGTCCTCGCGCTTTTGCTGGCGGTCGTTCTGAGCGGCGTTCTTTCTCGCCTCCTGCCCTTCAACCTGCCGCGGCCGCTCGTGCAGATCGCCCTTGGCGGAATCATCGGCACGGTCGCCGACTGGCGGGTGGTGCTGGATCCGGAAATATTCTTCCTTCTCTTCCTGCCGCCGCTCCTGTTCCTCGACGGCTGGCGAATTCCCCGCGAAGAGCTGTTCCGGGACGCCTCTACCATCGTCGAGCTGGCGCTGGGCCTCGTGCTGCTCACGGTGCTCGGCATGGGGTTCTTCATCAACTGGATGATTCCGGCGATGCCCCTGCCCGTCGCGTTCGCGCTCGCGGCGGTGATCTCGCCGACGGACCCGATCGCGGTATCTGCGATCGCGCAGCGCGTCCCCATTCCCAAGCGGATGATGCACATCCTCGAGGGCGAATCGCTGCTCAACGACGCGTCCGGTCTGGTCTGCCTGCGTTTCGCGATCGCGGCGACGCTCACCGGCGCCTTCTCGGTCCAGAGCGCAGCGCTCAATTTCCTGGGGCTCGCCTTCGGCGGCATTGCGATCGGCGCAGGGCTCACCTGGGCCGTGGCCCGGGCAAAGGCGTGGGTGAGCAGGCGGCTCGGCGAGGAAAGCGCGTCCCAGGTCCTGATCAGCCTTCTCATTCCCTTCGGTGCCTATCTTCTCGCAGAGCATTTCCACTGCTCGGGCATTCTCGCCGCAGTATCGGCCGGGCTCACCATGGGCTGGGTGGAGGGACGCGGCCAGGCGCTGGCGGCCACCCGCATCCGGCGCAGCACGGTCTGGGACATCATTCAGTTTGCTGCCAACGGCACCATCTTCGTGCTGCTGGGCGAACAGCTCCCGGCGATCCTGACCGGCGCCGCCGAAACCGTACGCCTCACCGGGCACCACGAACCATGGTGGCTGATCGTCTATGTCTTCGCGATCAACGCGGGACTGGCAGTACTGCGCTTCGTCTGGGTGTGGTTCTCGTTTCGCTTCACGCTCATGCGACGCGGCGAGACGGTGCGACCCGACTGGAAAATTGTGGCCGCCATGTCCTTTGCGGGCGTGCGTGGCGCCATCACGCTCGCCGGCGTGCTCACGCTGCCGCTGGCATTGGGCGACGGAGCGCCCTTCCCGGCCCGCGACCTCGCCATTCTGCTCGCGATGGGCGTGATCATCGTATCGCTGCTGGTGGCGAGCGCCGGATTGCCGTGGTTGCTGCGCGACCTGAAAATGCCGGCGGAGGCCGAAGCCCTGGACGCGGAAGATCAGGCGCGGATCAAGGCCGCCTCCGCTGCCATTGCCGAGATCGAGCGAGCCGAGCACGAAATGGCAAGCGGCCGCGCCGATGCCGACGTCTATGTCGCGGTCGCGGCGGAGGTCATGGACCTGTACCGCCGCCGAATCGGACGTCTCTCGCTCGATGCGATGACGCTCGAGGAGCGACACGAGATCGACCGTATCGAGCGCGAGCTGCGGCTGGCGGCGATCCGGGCCGAGCGCGCGACGATTTTCGAACTTGGCGACCGGCACCAGGTCGGAAGCGAGACCGCGCGCAAGTTGATACGGGAGCTCGACCTGCTCGAAGCGCGATATGGAGGCTGATCGCGTCTCCTGAGGCGACCGATGGTGACATCGGCGTCAGCGGGCGCTCCGTGGACCCAGCCCGCTTGTCACCGCCGGTACCGCGTGAAGAAGGCCCACATCGCTTCGTTGTCCGCGGTCCAGACATGGCCCGCACCGGGGGTGATCCGGGCGATCACTTCGGCGCCGCCGTCGCAATCGGCATAGCCGCGCTCGACCACGCCATCCGCGAGCGTGCGCCCGGACAGGGGGCGGCGGCAGGCGTCGAGGTCGCCCCAGCGTGCCTCGGCGGTGCGCATCGGATATTGCCAATAGCCCGCGCCACCGCCCTCGACCGGGTTGGTCCTGTCCTTGTCGCCCGCAAAGGCGATCACCGGCACGGGGCGCGAAGGCGTGCAGGTCGCCGGATCGGGGAAGCGGGGATCGGCCGCCGAGGGATTGCCGGCGCGCAGGCCCACCACCGGCGCGATCGCGGCGAAGCGGTCCGCCGCGACGCAGCCGAGCCACGACGCCATCCGCCCGCCGCCCGAGAGTCCGGTGACATAGACGCGGCTGCCGTCTGCGCAGCCCTGCGCCGCGAGCCAGTCGATCGTCGCGCCCAGCCAGGCGACATCGTCGGGATCGCCGGGTCCCGGCACCTTGCCCGTGACGGTAGGGACGCCGGGGATGTTCCAGACATAGCCCTTATTCGCCGCGATGCCGCCATCGGGCGCGGCGAGCAGGAAGCCGTGGCGTTCGGCGGTCGCCTCGAGCTTCGACTGAACGAGGATCGCCGCACCGTCGCCGGTGCTGCCGTGGAGCACGAAGAGCAACGGCGCCGGCCCGCGCAGCTTCGCCGGAACGTGGAGCAGCATCGAGCGGCCGGTGTCGCCCACCGCCACGCGTTGGGTCGTGCCCGGCTCGCCGAGCGTGCACCGCGCGGCGGCGGGAGCCGCCCAGACGGCGGCGAATGTCAGTATCGCGAAAGCAAGGCTATGGCGGCGCATCGTCTCTCCCCGTTGCCAGCGGACGCGCTTAGCGCCTAGTCGGGGCGCGAACCAGCGGAAGAAAACATGGCCGGCGATCCCCATTCCAGCGACATCCTCGTCATCGGCTCGGGCGCGGCCGGGCTCACTGCGGCGCTGAATCTCGCCGAGCGATTCAAGGTCACCGTGCTCGCCAAGGGCGGGCTCAACGAAGGCTCGACGGCCTGGGCGCAGGGCGGGATCGCCGCGGTACTCGAGCCGGGCGACAGCTTCGACAACCATATCGAGGACACGATGGTCGCGGGCGCGGGGCTCAACGACCGCGCGACGGTGGAGATGGTGGTTGAGAACGCGCCCGCCGCGATCGACCGGCTCGCGCGGCTTGGCGTGCCGTTCAACACCGAAGGGAATGCGCTTCACCTGACGCGCGAGGGCGGGCACAGCCACCGCCGCATCGTCCACGTCAACGACGCCACCGGCTGGGCAGTGCAGGAAGCGCTGCTTAAGGCCGCGCGCGCGCATCCGAACATCACGCTCGTGCCCGACATGGTCGTGATCGACCTCGCCACCAGCCGGCACGAGATGCGTTATTCGGGCGCGGGCAACGTCTGGGGCGTCTATGCCTTCAACCGGACGACCAACCGCGTCGAGCTGTTCACCGCGCGCGCGACGGTGCTGGCGACAGGGGGCGCCGGGCGCACCTACCTCTTCTCGACCGCACCGCGCGGGGCGACCGGGGACGGCATCGCGATGGCGTGGCGCGCGGGGGCGCGCGTCTCCAACATGGAGTTCATGCAGTTCCACCCGACCTGTCTCTACAATCTCGAGGTCAAGAACTTCCTGATCACCGAGGCGGTGCGCGGCGAAGGCGGGCAGCTCAGGAACCCCAACACCGGCCACCGCTTCATGCCCGAGCTCGACCCGCGCGCCGAGCTGGCGCCGCGCGACATCGTGGCCCGCGCGATCGACGCCGAGATCAAGCGCTTCGGCCTCGATTATGTCCATCTCGACATCAGCCACATGGGCGCGGAGTTCGTGAAGCACCACTTCCCGACGATCCACGCGCGGCTGCTCGATCTCGGCCTCGACATGACCAGCGAGCCGATCCCGGTCGTGCCCGCGCAGCACTACACCTGCGGCGGCGTCGTGATCGACCGCGACGGCCGCACCGACCTGCCGCACCTCTATGCCGCGGGCGAGGTCAGCCAGTCGGGGCTGCACGGCGCCAATCGACTCGCCTCCAACTCGCTGCTCGAATGCTTCGTATTCGGCGAGGCGGCGGCCAACCACATCACGGCGCATTGGGGTGATCTGGCGCCGCCCCCGGCGATCCGGCCGTGGGATGAGAGCCGGGTGACCGATTCCGACGAGGAAGTGGTCATCAAGCAGAACTGGACCGAGATCCGGCGCTTCATGTGGAACTATGTCGGCATCGTGCGCACCACCAAGCGGCTCGAGCGCGCGGCGCACCGCATCCGCACGCTGCGCGAGGAAGTGAACGACTATTACGGCCACTTCCGCGTGACGCCCGACCTGATCGAGCTCAGGAACCTGCTGGAGAGCGCCGACCTGATCGTCCGCTCGGCGCTCCACCGCAAGGAGAGCCGGGGGCTGCACTATACGCTCGATTATCCCGAGACGCTCGACGTGGCGGTGGATACGGTGCTGGTGCCGTAGGTCTTCCAATCCTCCCCGCCACGGGGAGGATTGGGAGTCGCCCCTACCGGTCGAACCAGTGGCGGCGCACGAAATAGAGCGCGATCGCCACCGAGAGCGCCAGGCACACGGCGACCACGCCCCAGAAGGCCCAGGGTTCGTGTGCGTAGGGAATGCCAGCGACGTTCATACCCAGCAGACCGGTGACGAAGGTCAGCGGCAGGAAGACCATCGCCACCACCGCGATGATCAGCGAGCGCTGATCGATCTGCTCGGCGCGAAGGTCGGTGAGCGTCTCATGGACCAGCGCGGCGCGCTCGCGGATGCTTTCCAGCTCCTCGGCCATGCGCGCGGCGCGGTCGGCGGCGGCCGTGAGGTGGAGGCGGTCATCGTCGCCAAGCCAGCCGACGGGGAGCGTCGCCAGCTTCTCGATCGCCGAGCGCTGGGGAACGATGAAGCGGCGATAGCCGATCGCCTGGCTACGCGTGCGATTGACCTGGCGGCGCAGCTCGAAGGCGTGGCGTGCGGCGATCCGCTCCTCGCAGTCATCGAGCGAATCGCCGAGGTCGGCGACGACGGGGTCGAGTTCCTCGGTGATCTGCTGGGCGAGCGCCGCGATCAGGTCGCCGGGATCGAGAACCTGCCCTGCCTTGACGGCGCTGCGGACCGTGTCGAGCGCGTTGAGCGGTTTGCGCGTCACCGAGAAGACGCAGCCGGCGAGCGCATAGACGCGGATCGAGGCGAGCGGATCGGACGAGGAGAGCTCCTCCGACGAAAGTCCGCGCAGGTTGATCACCGCGCCGGGGCCGACGGAGTCGCAGCGCGGCCGCGTCTCGGCCGCGGTCAGCGCCTCGACGACATAGGGCGAGAGCTTGGCCGCGCCGCTCAACCATGCGGTCGCGCGCTCGTCGGTGGTGGTGAGATGGATCCATGTGAGGTCAGCCGGCCGGTCGAGCGCCGACTTGAGCGGCACGTCCTCGGCCTTGCCGTCGCGCACCAGATAGGCGAAGCCGCTCACCGCGCCATTTCCACATCGATCGACAGCCCCGGCCCCGGCTCCGCGGGCGGGGCTTCGCAGGCGATGCGCACCGCGTCGGCGCGGGCGCGATCGAGGATGGCGGTCGGCACGTCGGCACGGTGGAATATCCGCTCGGCCTGCGCAAGCGCGCGCGCCTGGCGGAGCGTGAGGTCGTCTGGGTCGCCCGACGCGAGGCGGAAGCGCAGCAACTCGGGCGTGGGAGCCTCGGCGCTTTCGAGCCAGCGCGCGACGGCGTCGACAGGCTGATCGGCGAGCGGATCGAGCGGACCGCCGCCCAGCGCCGCACCGATCGCGCGGCGGCGGTCGGCGATGTCGGGCCAGCGCGCCCGGATCGCGGCGCGGGCGGCGTGGAGCCCCTCGGCGAGCCGTCCGAGCCCGGCGGGGAGCAGCGCCTCGATCCGCTGGCGGAGCGCGGCCGCAAGGCCTGCGGAGACCCCCGCGGTTCCGATCGCCACGAGCACCGGGCTCCGGTCGACGATCGCCGGCAGCGTGAAGTCGCACAGGTCCGGGCGATCGACGGCATTGACCAGCACGCCGCGGGCACGCAGCCGGGCCACCGTGGGATCGGGATCGGGAAGCGCGACAACGGCGAGGGAGGCTTCGCCGTCCTCGCCGACGATCGCGGCGCCGGCGCGTTCGAGCAGGCGGCGCTTGGCCGCGGCCGCCTCGCCCGCGCCGATGAGGATCACCGGCCGCCCCGCCAGCTTCACGAAGATCGGCAGGGCGGGCAGGCTCACTTCAGCCAGTCCGGCACATGCTCCTCGGCCATGATCACTTCGGCCGGGATGCGCTGCGCCACCACTTCGAACCGGTCGCCCGAGACGAGCACTTCAGGAACGAGCGCGCGGCTGTTGTAGGTGCTCGCCATCGTTGCGCCATAGGCGCCCGCGCTGCGCAGCACGATCAAGTCGCCGCCGGCGACCTTGTCCATCTCGCGCGCCTTGGCGAAGACGTCGCTGCTCTCGCACACCGGTCCTGCGACGTTCGCGACGAACGTTTCGCCGCCAGGGCGAACCGCGCCGATGTCATGATAGGCGTCGTAGAGCGCCACGCGTGCGAGGTCGTTCATCGCGGCATCGACTACCACCCAGGGGTTATTCACCCCCGGCTTGACCCACAGCACCTCGGTGACGAGCACGCCGGCATTGGCCGAAAGCACGCGCCCGGGCTCGAACATCAGCTCGACGTCCCAGTCCTTCGTCACCCGCGCCACCATCGCGCCGAATGCCTCGGGCGTCGGCGGCACGTCGCCGGGGCGATAGGCGACTCCCAGGCCGCCACCCAAGTCCACATGGGTGATCATGTGCCCGGCGGCACGCAGCTCGGCGAGGAGTTGGCCGACGCGCACGAACGCCTTCTCCAGCGGCTCGAGCCCCAGCAGCTGGCTACCGATGTGCACGGCGACGCCGCGCATCTCGATCCCGTCGAGCTTCGCCAGCCGGTCGAAGATCGCCGGGGCCTGGTCGATCGGCAGGCCGAACTTGTTCTCGGCCTTGCCGGTCGAGATCTTCTCGTGCGTGCCGGCGTCGACGTCCGGATTGACGCGCAGCGCTGCGGGGGCGCGCTCGCCGCGTGCGGCGGCGATCTGCGCGAGGACGACGCCTTCTTCTTCCAGCTCGAGGTTGAACTGGCCGATCCCGGCGTCGAGCGCCTGGACGAGCTCCTTGCGCGTCTTGCCGACGCCCGAGAAGACGACATCTTTGGCAGGGATCCCCGCCGCGAGCGCGCGCGAGAGCTCGCCGCCCGAGACCACGTCGGCGCCGAAGCCCTCATTGGCGAGCAGGCGGAGCACCGCGAGGTTGGGATTGGCCTTGACCGCGAAGGCGACATGGTGCCGCCCGACCTGCTTGAGCCCGTCGCGGAAGGCGCGCGCGAAGCCGCGGAAGGCCTCGGTGGAATAGACGTAGACAGGCGTGCCGACTTCGGCGGCGATCCTTGCGAGCGGCACGTTCTCGGCATGCATCTCGCCGCCGATCAGGGAAAAATGGTCCATGGAATTCCGTCAGTTGGAAGGCGGCACGTCGAACTTGTCGCTGCGGCGCTTTTCGGAGCTTTCGATGAGGTCGTCGCTGCGCGCCGGCCGCGTCTGGGGCGGAGGTGCGAGCAGATCCTCGGGCGTCGGGGTGGCGGTGGCGCCATAGGGGGCGACCGGCAGCGATGCGCCCTGCGGCGGCTCCAGCGGCTCACGCGCGCCGCAACCGGCGAGCAGGAGCGCAGACAACACGCCCAGGGGCAGCAGTGGCTTCATCGCCCTTCCTCCTCGCGTTTCGATCGCGCCGCCGCGATCGCGTCGCGCACCCGCGCCGGCGCAGTGCCGCCGAAGCTCGTGCGGCTGTTGACCGAGGCATCGACGCTCAGAACGCCATATACGCGATCGTCGATCCGCGCGTCGATCGCCTTCAACTGGTCGAGGCCGAGCTGGTCGAGCCGCACGCCAGACTCCTCCGCCGCCGCGACCGCGCGGCCGGTGATGTGGTGCGCCTCGCGGAAGGGAACGCCCGCCTCGCGTACCAGCCAGTCGGCGAGATCGGTCGCGGTCGCGAAGCCGCTCTCCGCAAGCCCGCGCATGCGATCGGTACGGAAGGTGGCGCTCCCGACCATCCCGGTCATCGCCGCGATGCACAGCTCGAGCAGGTCGTGCGCCTCGAACACCGGCGGTTTGTCGTCCTGCATGTCCTTCGAATAGGCGAGCGGCAAGCCCTTCATCGTCATCATCAGGCTGACGAGCGCGCCGGTGATCCGGCCGCTGTGCCCACGCACCAGCTCGGCGGCGTCGGGGTTGCGCTTCTGCGGCATGATCGAGCTGCCCGTCGACCATTGGTCGGACAGCGACACGAAGCCGAAGGGCTGGCTCGCCCAGATGACGAATTCCTCGGCCAGCCGGCTGAGATGCAGGCTGCACTGGGCGGCGGCGGTCAGATACTCGAGCGCGAAGTCGCGGTCCGAGACCGAATCGAGCGAGTTGCGCGTCGGGCCGTCGAAGCCGAGCGCCGCGGCGGTCGCCTCGCGATCGAGCGGGAAGCCCGTGCCGGCGAGCGCCGCCGAGCCGAGCGGGCACAGGTTCATCCGCTTGCGCGCGTCGCGAAGACGCGAGCGGTCGCGGTCGAACATCTCGAAATAGGCCATCAGATGATGGCCGAGCGTCACCGGCTGCGCGCTCTGGAGGTGAGTGAAGCCCGGCATCACGCTGTCGGCATGCTCCGCGGCGCGCACGAGCAGCGCGTCCTGGAGCCCGCCCAGCGCCGCCTCGGCCTGGTCGATCGCATCGCGCACCCACAGGCGAAAGTCGGTCGCGACCTGATCGTTGCGCGAGCGCGCGGTATGGAGGCGGCCGGCAGTGGCGCCGATCTTCTCGGCGAGCCGCGCCTCGGTGAGCATGTGGATGTCCTCGAGCGCGAGGTCGTCGGGCACGCCCTGCGCCTCGAACTCCGCCGCGACCTGATCCAGCCCCTCGGCAATCCGCACAGCGTCCTCGGCCGCGACGATGCCCTGTTTGCCCAACATCGAGACATGCGCCTGCGAGCCGCGGATATCCTGCCGCCACATCCGCTTGTCGAAGGGAATCGACGCGTTTATCTCGCGCATGACGGCGGAGGGGCCTTCGGCGAAGCGCCCACCCCACATGGCATTGGAGCTATGCTTGCGCTCGGCGATCGTTTTTCTCCTTCTCGGCGCGTCGGTAATCGCGGGCTGCGATAGGCAATCCGCGCCCGGAAGCCAAGCGAACGAAAGCGTCAACGCCGCGGCCCCGGCGGAGTCGCCCGCGGGCAAGGTCGATCGCAGCCACAAGGGCGAGGCCGCGCCCGACATCGCCTTCACCGGGCCCGACGGCAAGAAGCTGACGCTCGCCGACTTCCGCGGCAAACCCGTGCTGCTCAACCTGTGGGCGACGTGGTGCGCGCCGTGCGTCAAGGAAATGCCGACGCTCGACGCGCTGGCTCAGACCAGAGGTGACGCGCTGCAGGTGCTCACCGTCAGCCAGGATTTCGAGGGGCGCGCCAAGGTCGATCCCTATTTCGCCAAGGCCGGGTTCAAGCGGCTCAAGCCCTATCTCGACACCGAGGCGGCGTTCAGCCTCGGGCTGGGTCTCAATTTGCCGACGACGATCCTGTTCGATGCCGAGGGCCGCGAGGTCTGGCGCGTGGCGGGCGAGATGGACTGGTCGGGCGCGGAAGCAGCACAACTAGTTGATGAAAAGTCTTAACTCAGGATAATTTATCGCAGGATTGAGGCAGTTCGCCGATGGACGCGCGTGAGAGGGAAACCGGGGCAGCTGCCAAGGGTTGATGATCAAGCAAGAGTCTGAGCGGGGTTGGTCAGGTGTCGAGGGATAAGCGCGATCTTCTCGCGGAAGTCGAGGAGACGCAGGAGAGACTCCAGGCGAGTATCGAGGAGAGCAAGCGGCTGACCGAAAAGTCTCAGCAGCTTCTCGACCGCAATCGTCAGGAAACGCGGCGCGAGCAGACGGCCTGAGCGGCCGCGAGCGCACATATCATTGAAGATCTTCGAACTCGCTCGGGTCGCGCGCGGCCTCGTCGGCGGCGTCGAGTATCTGGCAGAGCTGCTGCACCCGTGCCGAGGGATTGCCGTCGCGGCCGGCCAGGAATTCACCCCGCGCCAGCGAACGCGCCTCGGCCAACTCGCCCGGGGTCGCACCGGTAGCGATGATGTCCACCACGAAATGATCGGGTATCTGCCCGGTAGCGGCGACGATCTCTTCTCGCGTCATTGGTCCTCTCCCTGCGAAGATGCAGGCAGTGATTCCAATTCCTTGCGGCGATGAGGGTTCCCGATGAAGAGCCGAGCGAAGCGTGCCGGCCGGGAAATTGGATGCCCCGTGAGGATTCGAACCTCAATTGACGGAGTCAGAGTCCGTAGTCTTACCTTTAGACGACGGGGCACCGTGAGGCGCGGCAGATAAGGCGGCAATTGGGGCCTGTCAACGTGCCTCGGGCTGGCTGCCTTGCCCAATCGTCGGGGCTGCGCTAGCCTCGCTTCCAAGCACCGACGGCGCCGACCCGGAGCCGCGACGGATAGAACATAAGTGAGTGATATGATGGGGGATGGCCCTGCCAGATTACCCCGCGGCCGGAGCAACGGCTCCGCCCGGCCAGTCCAGAAGCCGCCTGGCGAGCGCCAGGGCCGCGCGCGCTGGCCCGAAGCGCGCCACTATGCCGCACTGGACCTGGGTACCAACAATTGCCGGCTGCTGATCGCCCGACCGCAGGGCGCGGGATTCGCAGTGATCGACGCATTCTCGCGAATCGTACGGCTGGGCGAAGGCCTGGCGACCACCGGCCGACTTTCCGACGCCGCGATCGACCGCACGCTCGCGGCGCTGCGCATCTGCGCCGACAAGCTCAAGCGGCGCAACGTGGCGCTCGCGCGCTCGGTCGCGACCGAGGCGTGCCGCCGCGCCACCAACGGCCCCGAATTCATCGCGCGCGTCTATCGCGAAACCGGAATCGTGCTCGACATCATCACGGCCGAGGAAGAGGCGCGGCTCGCGGTGCTCGGCTGCCACGCGCTGCTCGAGCCCGGCGACGGCCCGGCGCTGGTGTTCGACATCGGCGGCGGATCGACCGAGCTGGTGCTGGTCGATTCTCGCGCCGAAGTGCCGCGCGTCCTCGACTGGCACAGCGCACCGTGGGGCGTGGTCTCGCTCACCGAGGCGGTGGGGATCGCCGGCAACGACGCCGCTGCGCGCGAGGCGGCCTATGCCGAGATGCGCGCACGCGTCGCGGAGGCTTTCGCGCCCTTCGTGGCGCGGCTGCGCCCGCCCAGGGGCACGCCGCGGCTGCTGGGCACCAGCGGCACCGTCACCACCCTCGCCAGCGTCCATCTCGGGCTGCCGGCCTATGACCGTTCGGTAGTGGACGGGCTGATCGTGCCGGCGCAGGCGATGCGCCAGGTGAGCCGGCGAATCGCGGGCATGAGCATGGCCGAGCGCAGCCAGGTGCCGTGCATCGGCGCCGAGCGCGCGGATCTGGTGGTGGCCGGCTGCGCGATCCTGGAGACAATCCTTGACCTGTGGCCCGCCGAGCGGCTGGGGATCGCGGACCGCGGCATTCGTGAGGGTATATTGCGCAGGTTGATGAACGGAGTGGCATTGTGAGCCGGGGCGGCGGACGCGGGCATACGCGCGTGCTCACGGCCAAGCGGCGCACCGCGCAATCGACGCGGTGGCTCGAGCGCCAGCTCAACGATCCCTATGTCAAAAAGGCGAAGGCCGAGGGCTATCGCAGCCGCGCCGCCTACAAGCTGATCGAGCTCGACGAGAAGTTCGGCTTTCTGAAGGGTGCGAAGCGCGTGGTCGATCTGGGAATCGCCCCCGGCGGCTGGACGCAAGTGATCCGCCGGCGGCTGCCCAGGGCCGCGGTGGTGGGGATCGATCTGCTTCCGGTCGATCCGATCGACGGCGCGACCATCCTGCAGATGGACTTCATGGACGATCGCGCGCCGGAACGGCTGATCGAGGAGCTCGGCGGCGCGCCGGACCTGATCATCTCGGACATGGCGGCGAACACCGTGGGCCATCCGCAGACCGATGCGCTGCGGACGATGGGGCTGGTCGAGACTGCGCTCGACTTCGCGATCCAGACGCTCGAGCCTGGGGGCACCTTCGTCTCCAAGGTGTTCGCGGGCGGTGCCGATTCGGCGCTGGTCGCCGAGATGAAGCGCAACTTCGCGACCGTGAAGCACGCCAAGCCGCCGGCGAGCCGCAAGGGCTCGGTTGAATGGTTCGTGGTGGCACAGGGATTCAAGGGCCGCAGCGGGGCCGAATCTCCGGCATCCTGACAAACTTTTGCGACAGCTCGGGCGCAGCCTGCGCGCCGGCCGCCCCGCTTCCGGGGCGAGTCGCAGGAGGATTCATGCGATGAAGAAGCTGTTGCTCGGCGCCGCGATGCTCGGCGTGACGATGGGCGCGGGATCGGCCCAGGCCGCGGCGCAGGATCGCCCGGGCGGGAGGATGGCGGCGCTGTTCCCCGATCCGAACGGCGACGGCGCCACCAGCAAGGACGAGATGCTCGCGGCGAGCGACGCGCGCTTCGCGGGGCTCGACACCAACAAGGACGGCAAGCTGAGCACCGCCGAGATCGCGGCGGTCGGTCGCGGCGGGCGGATGCTCACGCGCGCCGATTCGGACGGCGACGGTCAGGTGACTCAGGCCGAAGCGCGCGCCGCGGCGGTCACGCGGTTCGACCGGCTCGACGCCAATCGCGACGGCCGCGTCGATCAGGCCGAACGCGACGCGATGCGCCAGCGCATGGGTCCGATGCCGGGCGGCGAGCCGAAGAAGGATTGAGCCGCAAAGCAAAAAGGCCGGGGCAGGACCCCGGCCTTTTTCGATCTTCTACCGAAACCGGCGCCGCGGGCCTCAGCCCTCGTAGTCGGCGCCCAGATTCTGGTTGCGCGGCGGAGCGGCGGCGGTGAGGCGGAGCGCCTCGGCCGACTGGGCCAGCGAGCCGATCTCATCGGGCGCTTCCTCGTCGTCGATCTGGACGCGCTGCAGGCTGGCGACCAGCGACTCCTCCAGATTGTCCGGGCGAACCGTCTCCTCGGCGATCTCGCGCAGCGCGACGACGGGGTTCTTGTCGCGGTCGCGATCGAGCGTGAGCTCGGCGCCGCCGGAGATCTGCCGGGCGCGCTGCGCCGCGAACAGCACCAGATCGAACCGGTTGGAGACCTTGTCGACGCAATCCTCGACTGTGACGCGCGCCATCTACGCTTCCTTGGAATCTAATGTGCCGGAAAGGTCGCGGACTTAGGGTGCGGGGACCGCAATGTCAACAAATCCGGCCTGATACCGCTGCCGCGGGACGCGCGCGGCTTGCCCTTTGCAGCGGCTATCCCCATCAACATGCCATGGCCGAACCGCCCTCGCCCAGCTTCACGGTCGCCGGTAACCGGCTGACGCTGCTGACCGAAGGCCCCGAACGATTGGCGAAGCTGCTCGAGCTGATCGGCTCGGCCAGGCGCTCGTTGCGCGTGCTCTACTACATCTATGTCGACGACGAGGCGGGCCGCGCGGTGCGCCAGGCGCTGATCGACGCCGCGGCGCGCGGCGTGGCGGTGCATGTGATCGTCGACGGGCTCGGCAGCGAGCCCGCCGCAGCCGGGCGGTTCTTCGACCCGCTCGCCGAGGCGGGCGTGGACCTGTGCCGCTTCGTGCCGCGCTGGGGTCGGCGCTACCTGCTGCGCAACCACCAGAAGCTGACGCTCGCCGACGAGGAGCGCGTGATCATCGGCGGGTTCAACATCGAGGACAGCTATTTCGGCACGATCGAACAGGCGGCGTGGCGCGATCTGGGGCTGATGGTCGAGGGCCCTGCGGCCGGGCGGCTGACCGGCTATTTCGACGCGCTCGCGCGCTGGACGCGACAGAGCAAGGCGCCGCTGCGCCAGCTCGGGCGGCTGCTCAGCAGCTGGAGCGAGCCCGAGGGCGCGATGCGCTGGCTGCTGGGAGGCCCGATGCGCGAGCTCTCGCCCTGGGCGCGCGTGGTGAAGCGCGACATGAAGCAGGCGCGCGCGATCGACCTGATCGCGGCCTATTTCGCGCCGACGCCGGGCATGCTGCGCAAGCTCGACAAGGCGGCCAGGCGCGGGCGGGTGCGGCTGGTGCTGCCTTCGAAGCTCGATCACGGTGCGGCGATCTGGGCGGCGCGCTTCACCTATGCGGGGCTGCTGCGCAAGAAGGTCGCAATCTACGAATATCAGCCGACCAAGCTGCACACCAAGCTGTTCGTGATCGACGATGTGGTGCACATCGGCTCGGCCAATTTCGACATCCGCTCGATGTACCTCAACCTCGAGCTGATGCTGCGGGTCGAGGACCGCGATTTCGCCGCGCACGTCCGCCGCTATGTGGACGGCGAAGTCGCGCTCTCCGAACGGATCACCCCCGCGCTCTACAAGGCGCGCACCGGCCCGATTACACGGATAAAGCAGTTCGCCGCCTATTTCGTAATGGCCGTCCTGGACCTTCGCGTGTCGCGCCGGCTCAACTTCCGGCCGCGGCACCGGCGCTCGCGCCTATTCGCCGGGAATCTCGACGTCGTGTCCCAGCGTCTCGCGAACGTAGAGCCGTTTGACCAGCACGAAGGCGACCACGACCAGCGGCGCCGCGAGCAGCACGCCGAGTGGCCCGAACAACACCCCCGCCGCGAGCACGCCGAGCAGCGTCAGAGCAGGCGGGATTGAGACGGTTCGCCGCACGATCAGGGGGGTGATCAGATTGCCCTCGATCTGCTGCACGAGCACGTACACGGCGAGCGCATAGACCATCATCTCCGGGCTGACGGTGAGCGCGATCAGCAGCCCGGGAATCGCCGCGGCGACCGGGCCGACGAAGGGGACGAATTCGGTGACCCCCGCTATCAGGCCCAGCGCGAGCGCCGAGGGCACGCCGGCCAGCCAGAGCCCGGCCGCGGTGAGCACGCCGACCAGCAGCATCGCGACCAGCTGTCCGATCAGCCAGAGGTTGAGCGCACGGCCGGCATTGCGCAGCGCGGCGATGAGCTGGTCGTGGCGGCTGCGCGGGAAGAGCATCGCGATCCCCTCCACATAGAGCGAAGGGCTGAGCGCCAGATACACGCCCGCGAACAATGCGATGATCAGATTGGCGAGCGCGCTTCCCAATGTGCCGAGGAAGCTGCCGAAGCGCGAGGCGACGTCGCGCGAACTGGGCGTGGCCTCGCGCAGCCACTCGAGCAGATTGTCGCCGAGCACGCTCCCGCCAAGCCTCGCCTGGAGCGCAGTCCAGCCGCGGGTGAGCTGCGACCGGAGCGCCTCGAAATCCTGCGTCACGCCCGCGCCGAACAGCGCTCCGGCCACCACGAATATCAGCAGCAGCACGAGCACCGCGAGCATCACGGCGGTGTGATCCGGCACGCGCGCCCAGCGACGGATGGGTGCGGCGATCGCGCGCAGCACGACGGCGATCAACGCCGCCCCGAAGATCAGCAGCAATACCTGCGCCAGTGCATAGGCGAGCAGCGCCAGCGCCACGAACAGCAGCGCTACCGCGCACCGGCGGGCAAATTCGGCAATGCTCAAACGGCCTCCGCGACATCGTTGCGCCTTAGAGACGAGCGCGGCCGGGCGCGGGTTCCCTGCGGCGGATCAGATGCTCTGCGAGTGGCGTCCGCTTGGACGAGCGATCTCGCACAGCGCCTCGCCGGCATGCGGCGCTTCGTCGGCGGCGGCGTCGCTGAGCGAGATCACGCCCACCAGCCGCTTGTTGCGATCCACCACGGGCAGGCGGCGGATCTGCAGCTCGGCCATGTTGTCGAGCACGTCGTCGAGATCCTGGTCCTCGAAGCAATAGCGGACTTCCTCGCTCATCACGTCGCGCACCCGTGCGTCGGGTCGACTGCCTGCGCCCACGCCGCGCACTGCGATGTCGCGGTCGGTCAGCACGCCGACCAACCGGTCGTGCTCGCCCACCGGCAGAAAGCCGATGTCGACCACCGCCATCGTCCGCGCCGCCTCCTGGATCGTCTGTTCGGGATCCGCGATGCGCACTTCGCGGGTCATGCATTCGCTCACTTTCATGGTCACCTCCTGGCCCCGGATGGGGCCGAATGATCCATGCATCCGCTACGCGCGGCGAGGCGCTTTGTTGCGCGCGATGGGATGAACCGAGCGCAGCGCGAAGCGGCTTGTTCGGAGTCTACCAGCCCGATCCGCCACCGCCCCCTCCGCCGCCGCCGGATGAGCCGCCGCCCGACGAGCCACCGCTGCTGCTGCTCGGCGAAGTGGCGGCCGAGGCGACGGTGCTCGCGAGCGAGGAGCCGACGCTGTCGGCGAAGCCGCCCGGATCGTCCCAGACATTGCCGTCGCCCGAATACCAGCCCATGCTTTGGGTAGCGGCGCCCGAAGCAGCCGCGGCGGCGAGCACACCCGAGAATTTCTGCGCCCAGCGGTTCTCGACGCCCAGCGCGATCGCATAGGGCAGGTAGCGCTCGAACAGCTCGGGCGTCTTTTCGGGTGGGTGCAGCGTTTCGAGCCGCTTCTCTTCGGTGATGCCGAGATAGTGTTTGAACCCCGCGATCCGGTCCATCATCGCGCGCCCCTCGCGCGTGGGCGCGGCCATCCAGGCGAAAGCCGAGAGCGTCAGCGGCAGCATGGCGAGCGGCACTAGTATCACCCAGCCGGCGATCTGGATTCCGCGCACCACCGCGATGGCGCCGCCCGCCGCCGCGACGAGCAACGCGAGCGCCCAGAACAGGCCGGCGCGATTAAGCCTCGGCGCGCTCCCGGGGCTGCGCTGGATGCGCCAGGCGACATACAGGCAGGCGAGCGCCAACAGCGGCACGGCGGCGAACGGGCCGGGTTGCGTCACGAGCATCGCAACCATGGCGACGAACACCATTGCTGCCAGAACGGCAGCCACGCCCCACAGCGACCAGCCAATGTTGCTGACGAAGAACTTGCCCGAAAAGGCCTGATCGAGCGGTCCGGACAGCGCGGTGGACGCAGCCTGCAATGTCTTATGATTGTCCTGCTTGAGCACCAGCTCGGACCCGCCGGCAAAAAGAGTATCGAGCATCGCCTGCTCGGCCTCGCCCAGCGGCCGGCCACCCTCGACCCGCTCCAGCCTGGTCGTATCCTTTTCGAACCAGCCCCCCTCTTCCTTGCGGATCCTGAGATGGCCGTGCACGGCGAGATCGATGATCGCCGCGCTGAACGCCTGATTGTCGAACCGCATCCGGCTGACGTAGCGGGCCCCCGCGGCGCTCAGCCCGTCGGGTGGCGTGAAGATCGGGACGACGGTGCCCGCGCGGGGTCCCCGTCCGGCCCGCGCCCAGGCGGCGAGATAATAGCCGCCGAGGGCGACCAGCGAGACGAAGGCGGCGGCGAGCGCGCCCCAATCCTGAAGCCACCAATGGAGCCTGCGCGCCGCATCGGGACTTTCCACCACACCCTTGGGAAAGGCTGCGGCGACCGTCAGGCCGTTCCGCACGGGCAGACGCCGGGTGGTGCGGAAGACGATCAGGCCCGGATCGTCGCGAACCACTTCGGCGTCGCTCGCAGTCGATCCTTCGGGCCCGGTATAAGCGGCGCGCTTGCCGAAGCTGACGGGCACCGGCAGGCGAATACGCGCCTCGGCACTGTCGATCGGAAAGGTCCATCCGGTACCGGTGGCGTTCCAATAGAGCTCGTCGTGATCCTCGGCGTGGATCAGCTGGCGGCTGGTTCTGTAGCGGATCGCATAGACATGCTCGCCGGGAGGCACGGTCACATCGGCGCTGCCGATGCGGATACGCTTGCCGTTGTCGAGATCCATCAGCGTATAAGGTTCGTCATGGCCGTCGCGCCCCACCGACACTACGTCGAACCGCACGCGGGTACGCTGGCCGAGGCCGTTGGCATAGCTGGTCGGAAAGTCGCGCTGGATGCCATGGTCGATCTGGTCGCCGGTTGCGACGATCCGGATCGTCTCGGTTACGTCGAGGTCGCCGTTCCTCTCGATCGTGATGTCGCTGACGAAGTTGCGGATGCGCTCGCCCCCATCTTCCTGGGCTTGGGCGGCGAGCGGCAACAGCAGTCCCGCCAGCGCGATCGCGAAGGCGCGCATCGTCAGCTCGTGGCCGCCGGGAAGCTCACTTTCGGCGCCACCTGCAGCGTCGCCACATCATCCGAGTAGGGCTCCTCGAGTCCGAAGCCAAAGGGGCCGGCGACCAGCGTGTCGGGAAAGGACTGCCCGCGCGTGTTCAGATCGCGAACGGTGGCGTTGTAATAGCGGCGCGCACCGGCGAGCTCCTCCTCGATCGAAGCAAGCTCCTCCTGAAGCTGGCGGAAGTTCGCGTCGGCCTTGAGGTCGGGATAGGCTTCAGCCACCGCGACCAGCCGTCCGAGCATGCCGCTCATCGCCGCGTCGGCCTGCGCCGTGGCGCCCACGCCCTTTGCCTGAACCGCATCCGCGCGATGCGCGGTCACCTTTTCGATCAGCTCGCGCTCGTGCGTGGCATAGCCCTGAACGGTCGAGACGAGATTGGGGACCAGGTCCGCACGACGACGCAGCTGGACGGTGATGCCGCTCCATCCCTCGCGCACCAGCGCGCGCAACCGCACCAGCCGATTGTAGATCGCGACCAGCCAGAGCAGCACCAGCGCTGCCACACCCAACAGGATCCACACGAGCATCGCCATTCCCCTTGGCGCTCCCCCGGGAAACAACTCCCAGCGCCGGGAACGAGTTTAGGTCCGCTCGGCCAGGCTTGGAATAGCAAAAGGGCCGGGGTTGCCCCCGACCCTCCTGTCTTCGCGTCGTGGGCGATCAGGCCCGCGCCAGATCGAACCGGTCGGCGTTCATCACCTTGGTCCAGGCCGCGACGAAATCGTGCACGAACTTCTCGCCGGCATCGGCCGCAGCATAGACTTCGGACAGCGCGCGAAGCTGCGAGTTCGAGCCGAACACCAGATCGGTGCGCGTCGCAGTCCACTTCTGCTCGTCGGTCCTGCGACAGGTGCCGATGAACTCCTCGTCACCCTTGTCGTCGACCTGCTTCCACGCCGTGCCCATGTCGAGCAAGTTGACGAAGAAGTCGTTGGTGAGCTGGCCCGGCCGTTCGGTGAACACGCCATGCTTCGACCCGCCATGGTTAGCACCGAGCACGCGCAGGCCGCCGACGAGCACGGCCATCTCGGGCGCGGTGAGCCCGAGCAGCTGGGCGCGGTCGATCATCAACTCCTCGGTCGGCACGCTGAAGCGCACCGACAGATAGTTGCGGAAGCCGTCCGCCCTGGGCTCGAGGGGCTCGAAGCTGTCGGCGTCGGTCTGTTCCGCGGTAGCGTCGCCGCGGCCGGAGGCGAACGGTACGGTGACGTCATGGCCTGCGGCCTTGGCCGCCTGCTCCACACCCACCGTGCCGCCGAGGACGATCAGGTCCGCGATGCTGACGGTGCCGGCAAAGCCCGCCTTGATGGCCTCATAGACCTTGAGCACCCTGGCGAGCTCGGCAGGCTCGTTGACTTCCCAGTCCCGCTGCGGCGCGAGACGGATACGCGCACCGTTGGCGCCGCCGCGCTTGTCCGAATCGCGGAAGGTCGAGGCCGAGGCCCAGGCGGTCTTCACCAACTGGCTGACGCTGAGACCAGAATCGGCGACCTTCTGCTTGAGCGTCGCGACATCGCCGTCGCTGAGCTTCGTGCCGGCGGGGATCGGGTCCTGCCAGATCAGGTCCTCTTCGGGCACTTCGGGGCCGAGATAGCGTGCCTTGGGTCCCATGTCGCGGTGCGTGAGCTTGAACCAGGCGCGCGCAAAGGCGTCGGCGAACTCCTCCGGGTTCGCCCGGAAACGCTCGGCGATCTTGCGATATTCCGGGTCCATCTTGAACGCCATGTCGGCGGTGGTCATCATCGTCGGCAGTCGGCGTTCGGGGCTGTGTGCGCCCGGCGCCATGTCCTCGGGTTTCTGGTCGATCGGCTGCCACTGCTTCGCGCCGGCGGGGCTGCGAACCAGCTCATATTCATAGTCGAGCAGCATGTGGAAATAGTTCATCGACCATTGGATCGGCGTGGGCGTCCACGCACCTTCGAGACCCGAAGTGATGGTGTGGTCGCCGATGCCGCTCTCGTGGCCGGACTGCCAGCCGAGGCCCTGCTGCGCTATGTCCGCACCCTCGGGCTCCGCACCGACCTTGGAAGCGTCACCAGCCCCGTGGCACTTGCCGAATGTGTGACCGCCGGCTGTAAGCGCGAGCGTCTCCTCGTCGTTCATCGCCATGCGCGAGAACGTCGCGCGGATGTCGCGCGCCGACTGCAGCGGATCGGGATTGCCGCCCGGCCCCTCGGGATTGACGTAGATGAGTCCCATCTGGATCGCAGCGAGTGGGTTTTCGAGTGCGCGTCCCGATTCCTCGTCGATTCGGGTGAGATTGCCTTCCTGGCCTACCCACTGCTCCTCGGTGCCCCAGTATACGTCTTTCTCGGGCTCCCAGATGTCCACGCGACCACCGCCGAAGCCGAAGGTCGGCCCGCCCATCGATTCGATTGCGACATTGCCGGCGAGGATCATCAGGTCCGCCCAGCTGAGCTTGCGGCCGTATTTCTGCTTCACCGGCCAGAGCAGGCGGCGCGCCTTGTCGAGATTGGCGTTGTCCGGCCAGCTGTTGAGCGGGGCGAAGCGCTGGTTGCCCGAAGAGGCGCCGCCGCGGCCGTCACCGGTGCGGTAGGTACCCGCCGAGTGCCACGCCATGCGGATGAAGAAGGGGCCGTAATGCCCGTAGTCCGCGGGCCACCAAGGTTGGCTGTCGGTCATCAGCGCGGTCAGGTCGCGCTTGACTGCCTGATAGTCGAGCGACTCGAACTCCCTGGCATAGTCGAAGTCGTCGCCCATCGGATCGCCGGAGCGACCGTGCTGGTGGAGTATCTCCAGGCTGAGCTGGTTGGGCCACCAATCGCGATTGGTGCGTCCGAGGAGCGATCGGAGCGCAGCCGGCTCCTTGCCCGGATCGCTCAATGGGCTGCCGGTCGTCGTTGCGTCCATGTCGGTCGTCCTCTCCGTGGCTGATCCTCTGCGAACGAGAGTAGCGCTACGGCGGAACGAGAGAAACGAGTTAACTTCGTCAACGCGAGTTGGAAAATCGATCAGATCGCTGTCACGGAGAGGCCATCCGCGACAGCGACGGGACCAAGGGCTTCCGCGCGGATCAGACGATACGGAAGATGAACGGCGACGCGGTCTCGTAGGCGCCACCCTGGGTGGTCGTGAAAAGATACGCCGGATGGCCGTTCCGCAGCAGCAGTTGCGGACGTTCGAAACGGCCGTACTTGCTCAGATGCTTGGGCGCGGGCGGCTGCTGAACGTAATCTGCGACAGGGCCGAACGCGACCTTCGGAGCGGACCATGACAGCCCATCGGCCGACTCCATGTAAAGCCCGACCTTGTGGCTGAACACGCCCATGTCGCGCGCGACCAGCCGGAAGCGGCCGTCCTCGATCCAGAAGAAGGCGTCCTCGATCTGCTGATTGTTGCCCATGCCGGAGAAATCGATCACCGGCCGCGCCGAATGGCGGCGATACGGGCCTTCGAGCCGATCGCTGACCGCCAGACCATATTTGCGGTTGCCCCGCACCGGCGGTACGCCGCGTTCATATTCGGCGGTGTTCCAAGACTTATAGTAGAGCCAGAA
>DATLJJ010000258.1:0-1934 GCA_035538975.1 Sphingomonas sp.
CTTGTGGATCACGCGGCGCTCGCCGGTGCGCGTGTCGACCGTGAAGATCTCCATCGGATAGCGCGCTGCCCAGCGCTGGAGCATGCGTACGCCCTTGGCCTTGGCGAAGTTGAGTGGCTTCCCGTCGGGTCCGAGCGCCGAATATTCGGCCTGGTCGAAGCGCCGGTTGCGCGGATCGGGGACGTTGGGCTGGAGCGGTTTCGATCCATAGGCCACGAAGCCGAGCAGCAGCGTGTCGTCGGCGTTCATCGAATTGAGCTGGCCGTTCGGGATCCGGCAGATCCTGCGCGTCTTGCCGCTATCCACATGGACGGCGAACACGGTGCGCGGCCGGTCCATCGGCTGCTGCTCGCCGGGATCGCTGACCGAATAGAAGATCTCGCGCGAGCGCCGCGCAGCGAACATCAGATCGGCATGCTCGTTCTTCACCAGCATACGCGAGCGCAGCGTCTTCAGGTCGACGAGCCCGATCCCGCCCTTGAGGGAGATCGCCATCAGATCGCCCTCGGGAGTGTAGGCGTTCTTGTAGAAATAGAGTTTGCCGCCGCCCTCGTCCGGAGTGACGCGGGTGATGCGATGCCCGGTACGCGGGTCGATCCACTCGCGCGGGGCTGGCCCCGGAGGCGCAGCGGCCGCTCCTGCCGACTGGGCGGATGCGGGGGTCTGCGTCAGCGCGGCGCCTGCCACCGATCCGCCAATCAATCCCTTGAGCACGCCGCGGCGCGTCTCGATCGTCATCGTTTTCATTCCTGATTCTTCGTCACGGCGCGGGCGTCAGCCCCTCTACGCGCACCTTCCAGCCCTGCCTGGGGAAGCCGGGCGCATGCCCGTTCGATCCGTCCCATCCCGCCGCCATCATGCCCACCGCCATCAGCAGCGCGCCGTTCGACGGGAAATAGGTCTCGGCGGCGCGGCGATAGCCCGGCCCGTCGGGGTTGACGGCCATCGTTACGCCGCCCGCGCCACCCGAGACCGGAACCAGGTCGTCGGCATGCGCGTCGAGGTGCACGCGCGGCGTCATGCCGGTCTTCCCCCACTGGTTGTTCTTCCGGTCGGCGAATAGCCAGTCGACTGCCTTGCCCGGCTCGCCCAGCCGAGCCGCGGTCATGGCCATCATGGGGAAGTCCCATCCCCAGGTCTGGCGCAGGTCCCAGTTCGCCTCGACCGCCGCAAAGGTGCGACGCATCGTCGCCGGATCGATCCGCGCGCCCGGAATGAAGCCATAGGCCATCAGGAAAGAAGGATGGTCGCGGTTGCGACATTGCTCGGCCGTGGCGTTGCCCCGGCATGCATCCGATTGCGCCACCGTCCAGAAATCGGGGACCGACTGGGCAGGAAGATAGAGGCCGTCGCGCATCGCGGGCGGAGCGATCCGCGCGAGCGCGCGGTCCCATTCGGGTTTGCGCGCCAGACCCTGCCGCTCACGCCACTGCTGCGCCGTCGCCAGCGCCCAGCGGAAATATTCGAGTTCGAAGGTGGGGTTCTTCGTCGTGAGCGGCGGATAGTTCTCCTGCGCCGGGATCATCGGCGGACCCAGGTTGAGCTGCCCGTCGGCCTCGATCGGCCACGACGCCAGCAGGTCGGCGGTCGCCTCGACGACTTCGCCGTAGCGCGCCAGCACCGCGCGGTCGTTGCGCGCGCGCCATACCAGCTCGGCGAGCAGGATCGGGTGCGGCTGCTGCCACATCAGGAAGGGCGAGACGAGGCTGGGGCTGTTGCGTCCCTCGGGCCCCACCATCTTGGGCCACCAGGCACCCTTCACCCGGTGTCGCGCGGCTTCCTCGCGGGCTTTGGGAAGGTGCTGGACGTACCACGGGAGGCTGCGCTCGAGCAGATCGGCATGCCCCCACATCGCCTGCCAGGCCGCATGCCACGGGTGCATCTCGAGGTGGAACTTTCCGAACCAGCTGTTGGAGAACAGCCCTTCCTCCTGC
>DATLJJ010000259.1:0-8667 GCA_035538975.1 Sphingomonas sp.
GGTCAGGCCGAAGCGCTCGAACGGCGCCACGTCGGCGAAGGCCACCGGCATCGTTCCGAACGCCACGTCGCCGATCCTGATCCCGGGGACGTCCGTATATTCGGCCCGCCCGGTCTCGCCGAGCACGCTGGTGAATTCGATCGGCTGAGTCTTGAGCCTGCGGCCGATCTTCCGGCGAAGCGCCGAATTCCCCATCGTCACCTGCGCCCCCGTGTCGAGCACCACCTGGACGCGCGTGTTCTCATAATAGGCGTCGGTGACGATCAGTTGGCCGAACAGGCTCTTGGCGGTGACCACGATCTCGCCGCGGATATAGCTGGTTTTGCGCTTGCGCTTGGCGCTGGGGCGCACGGACATGGTGCCGTTGTCGAAATCGATCGTCACCTGATGGTTCTGCAGCGTGTCGATGCCCAGGAGGCCAGCCGCGCCGAGATTGCGGCCCGAGAGCGCCGGCGCGACGATCGTATGATGTTCTCCCACCGTGGGGATCATGAGCTGCGGCACGAGCACGGTGTCGACGCGCTTCGACCCGGTCATCGAAGTGAGCATTACCGGCTGGCTTGGTGCAAGACGCAGCGAGCCGGCGAGCTCGCTCGAGACCACCGTGCGCTCGGCGCCGGTGTCGATGATGAAGTTGTAGGGTCCGCTTGCCCCCACTGCGACGGGTACCGTCAGCCGGGCATCGACTGTGCCGAGATCTACCAGCGTTCCCTCGACCGGAGCCTGAGGCGCGATCATGTCCGGGTCCTGCCCCCGGAAATCGCGGGCGTCTGCCGCGGCGGCGAGGGGGGCGAGCGCGAGCATGAGCAAGGGAGCGATCCGCAACATAACGGAAACATATACCTCCGCATGTTGCGCAGCAATCGAATTTGCGCAGGCGTGAAGGCGGGCGCTGAACCCTAATCCATCCGCATCGCTTCGGCAGCGATCTGCTCCGCCTCCATCAGCAGCGCATCCTCGGAGGCGCTCTGGGCGACGCTCTCCCGCCCGATCATTATCAGCACGGGCACCGCCATGGGGCTGACGCGTGGCAGATCCATGTGCAGCATGCGCTCCGCGGCGGTGTCGAGCAGATGCGCGAGCCGGCCTACATCGGTCATGCGGGCGCGGGCGTCGGCCCAGGCTGCGCGGAGCAGCAGATGGTCGGGCTCGTATTTGCGCAGCACATCGTAGATCAGGTCGGTGGAGAAAGTGACTTGCCGGCCGGTCTTCTTCTTGCCCGGATGCTGGCGCTCGACGAGCCCGCCGATGATCGCCACTTCGCGAAAGGCGCGCTTGAGCAACGCCGATTGCTGCACCCAATCGACGAACTCATGCTCGAGGATGTCGGGCGAGAAGAGTGCAGCCGGATCGGTGATCTTCTCCAGGCCGTAGACGGCGAGCGCATAGTCGTTCGCGACGAAGCCGAGCGGCTTGAGCCCCATCGCCTCCATGCGCCGCGTGATCAACATGCCGAGCGACTGGTGCGCGTTCCAGCCTTCGAAGCTGTAGGCAACCATATGGTGCCGGCCCTCGTGCGGGAAGGTCTCGACGAGGAGCTGATCAGGCCCCGGGATTGCCGAGCGATATTGCTGCACTTCCAGCCATTCGCGCACGTCGTCGGGGAAGCGGCGCCACTGGCTGCGGTCGTGGAGGAAGGCGCGGACGCGGTCGGCGAGCGTCGCGGTGATCGCGAGCCGTGCGCCCATATAGGAGACGTAGCGTGCCTGTTTGGCGGTGGCGCGGACGATCAGGTCAGTCGCCTCCACGCGCTCGACCTCCAGCGCGAGCCCCGCGAAGACGAAGGTGTCGCCGGGCGAAAGCTGCGCGCCGAATGCCTCCTCGATTCTGCCCAGCCGCCGCCCGTTCTTGAAGCGCACTTCGAGCATCGGCGCCTCGACGATGATGCCCGCATTGAGGCGATGCTGCGCAACAAAGGCCGGTGAAGTGACGCGCCACAGCCCGTCCTTGCCCCGGGTCAGTCGCTTGAACCGGTCATAGGCGCGCAAGCTGTAGCCGCCATCGGCGATGAAGCTCAGCACGCGCTCGAAGGTTTCCTCGGTCAGCGCTGAATAGGGTAATGCTGCGCGCACTTCGTGCAGCATTTCACGCGCTTCGAACGGGGCGGCACAGGCACAGGCACAGGCCATCACATGCTGCGCGAGTACGTCGAGCGCCCCGGGCCGGAAGACGTCGGGATCGAGCTCGCCCTGCTCGACTGCGTCGAGTGCCGCCCGCGCCTCGAGATATTCGAACCGGTTGCCGGGGATGAGTACCGCCTCGCTTGGCTCGTCGAGCCGATGGTTGGCGCGGCCGATCCGCTGGAGGAGGCGCGACGAGCCCTTGGGCGCGCCCATCTGGATCACGCAATCGACGTCGCCCCAATCGACGCCGAGATCGAGGCTCGCCGTGGCGACGAGCGCTCGCAGCCTGCCCTCCGCCATCGCGTCCTCGGCACGGCGCCGCGCCTCCAGGCTGAGGCTGCCGTGGTGGACTCCGATCGGCAGCTTCATTTCATTGACCTTCCAGAGCTGCTGGAAAACGAGCTCGGCAAGACCACGGGTGTTGCAGAAGACGATCGTTGTCTTGTGCGTCTCGATCTCGGCCATCACCTGCGGGATCGCATAGACTCCCGAATGACCTGCCCAGGGCACTTGCCCCTCGGGCAGCAGGATCGCGATATTGGGATCGGCGCCCTTGTCGCCCTGAACCAGCGTGACGCTGTCGATGTCGCCATAGGGGGCCAGCCAGGCGCGGTAGCCATCCGGATCGGCCACCGTCGCCGAAAGCGCCACGCGCCGCAGCCCGGGCGCGAAACGCTGGAGCCGCGTGAGCGCGAGCGCGAGCAGGTCGCCGCGCTTTCCGGTGGCGAAGGCGTGAATCTCGTCGATCACCACGGTCTTGAGGTCGGCGAACATCGTAGCGCTGTCCTCATAGGAAAGGAGCAGACTGAGCGATTCGGGAGTGGTGAGCAGGATCTCGGGCGGGCGCGCGCGCTGCCGGACCTTGCGTTCGTGGGGCGTGTCCCCGGTGCGCGTCTCGACCCGGATGGGAACACCCATTTCCTCGATCGGCGCCAGCAGGTTGCGCCGCACATCGACTGCGAGCGCCTTCAGCGGCGATATATAGAGGGTGTGCAACCGCTCGGCTGGGCATTCGATCAGCTCGGCGAGCGAGGGGAGAAAGCCGGCAAGGGTCTTGCCGGCGCCGGTAGGGGCGACGAGCAGCGCATTACGGCCGGCGCGCGCGGCGGCGAGCATCTCGAGCTGGTGCCGCCGCGGCGCCCAGCCGCGCGCGGTGAACCAGCGCGTCAGTGGTTCGGGGAGGGGCGAGTCTTCAGCGGTCACGCATCAGCGTTCGCCCGAGCCTTGGTCGGAACGCAAGCGATCAGATGATCTCGCCTGCTTCGCGCGCCTTGTCCTCACGGTCCTGCTGCTCATAGCGTTCGCGCGTCGCGGCCTCGGTGCGTTCCACGTCGCGGCGCGATCCGCGATTGGCAAAGATCGCCCATGCGATGGCAATCGCCAGCAGGATCGGGCCGACCACGACCATCAGGCCCTGAATGCTCGAAAGATCCATTGACGCACCTCCTGGACTACCAACGAAGCCAGGCGGGATTTCGATCCGATTGGAACCGTGACCGCCGCCGGCCATATTGCTTCCATGGCATTGGGACGCTGGATCGAGCCACGGCCCACAGGGCTCTATATTCCCGCCGCTGACGCGTGGGTCGATCCCGCGCAGCCGGTCGCGCGGGCACTGGTGACGCACGGCCATGCCGATCATGCGCGCGGCGGGCACGGCGAAGTCTGGGCGACGAACGCGACGCTGGCGATCATGGAATGCCGCTACGGGCCGCAGAACGGGCGCGCTGTCGAATATGGCGATACGCTCCGCATGGGTGGTGTCGATGTCAGCTTCGTCCCGGCCGGACATGTGCTCGGATCTGCGCAGGTGGTGCTCGAGCATGCGGGTGAGCGGATCGTCGTATCGGGGGATTACAAGCGGCGCGAGGACCCGACCTGCGCTGCCTTCCAGCCGGTTCCATGCGACGTCTTCGTGACGGAAGCGACCTTCGGGCTGCCGGTATTCGTCCACCCCGAGACGCATGACGAGATCGACAAGTTGCTGGCGGCGCTGCACGCGAACCCCGATCGCTGCCTGCTGGTGGGTGCCTATGCGCTCGGCAAGGCGCAGCGCGTGATCCGCGAACTGCGGGTGATGGGGTTCGACGATCCCATTTATCTACACGGCGCGCTGCAGCGACTGTGCGATCTCTATGTCGAGCACGGCGTCGAACTGGGCGAGCTGCGGCCGGCGACCGGCGCATCCAAAGCCGAACTGCAGGGGCGGATCATCCTATGCCCGCCCGGCGCGCTCAACGATCGCTGGTCGCGGCGGCTTCCGGACCCGATCACGGCGATGGCGTCGGGGTGGATGCGCGTGCGCCAGCGAGCACGGCAGCGAAATGTCGAGCTGCCGCTGATCCTCTCCGACCATGCCGACTGGTGCGAGCTGACCGAGACGATCCGCGAACTCGAGCCGCGCGAAGTGTGGGTGACGCACGGGCGCGAGGACGCGCTCGTCCACTGGTGCCGGACGCACCAGATCAAGGCGCGGGCGCTCGATCTCGTCGGGTTCGAGGACGAGGACGACTGATTTCAGGAGTCAGATCGGCGCGCACGCGAAACGACTCGGCCCCGGATGGTTCCGACCGGGCGGCGAACCGTGCGCGCGCAGCGAAACCCGCGCGCCGGACGCGGGTTTGCGAGGGTGCAGGTCTTCAACTGCAGGAGTTATCGAATGCGTACTATCTCCATCCTCGCTGCCGGCGCTTTGCTCTTGCCGGCCGCTGCCGTTGCACAATCGACAACGGGCACGACCGGTTCCACGCAGGACCAGAGCACGAGCACGGCCACGACGGGTGATGCTTCGGCCGCCCAGGGCGACCACGCCGCCAAGAAGAAGGACAAGAAGTCCGAAGAGGGCGCCACGACGGGTTCGGGCACGGCGAGCGACGCCGCAGCCCCCGCCGATGGGGCCACCACCACGCCTGCGCCGGATTCGTCCGGCACCAGCACGACCGACTCTGCGACGCAGCCGCCGCAGCGTTGAGGGCCAGGGGCCCGGCGCGTGCGGCTGCCGGGCCCCGACTTTCCTCCAAGGCGCCGGATCAGTCCGCGAAAGGATCGCGGACGAGGATCGTGTCCTCGCGCTCCGGGCTGGTCGAGACCAGCGCGACCGGGCACTGGATCAGCTCCTCTATCCGCCGGATATATTTGATCGCAGCGGCCGGGAGTTCCGCCCAGCTGCGCGCGCCGGCGGTCGATTCGGCCCAGCCGGGCATTGATTCATAGACTGGTTCGACCGCCGCCTGGTCGGCGGCGTTCGACGGATAATAGTCGAGCTCCTGCCCGTGCAGGCGATAGCCCGTGCACACGCGGATTTCCTCGAAGCCGTCGAGCACGTCGAGCTTGGTGAGCGCGATGCCGGTGATGCCGGACACGGCGACTGACTGGCGCAGCAGCACCGCGTCGAGCCAGCCGCAGCGGCGCTTGCGTCCGGTGACGGTACCGAACTCGTGGCCGCGCGTCCCGAGTCGCTCACCCACGTCGTTGTCCTGCTCGCTGGGGAAGGGCCCCGACCCGACGCGCGTCGTATAGGCTTTGGCGATGCCGAGCACGAATCCGACAGCGCCCGGACCCATTCCCGATCCGCCTGCCGCGGTACCGGCGATCGTGTTGGACGAGGTGACGAACGGATAGGTGCCGTGGTCGATGTCGAGCAGCACGCCCTGCGCGCCCTCGAACAGGATGCGCCGGCCGCGCGAACGCGCTTCGTTCAGCATCCGCCATACGGGCTTGGCAAAGGGCAGGACGAAGCCGGCGATCTCGCGCAGCTCCGCAACCAGCGCATTGCGGTCGATCGGCGGTTCGCCGAAGCCGGCGCGCAGCGCATCGTGGTGCGCGGCCAGACGGTCGAGCTGGGGGGCCAGGTCGTCGAGGTGCGCGAGGTCGCAAACGCGGATCGCGCGGCGGCCCACCTTGTCCTCATAGGCCGGGCCGATGCCGCGGCGTGTGGTGCCGATCTTGCCGGCGCCGCTGGCATCCTCGCGCAGCGCGTCGAGATCGCGGTGGAAGGGCAGGATGAGCGGGCAGGTGTCGGCCACCATCAGCGTGTCGGGAGTGATGTCCACGCCCTGGCCGCGCAGCTTCTCGACTTCTGCCTTGAGCGCCCAGGGATCGAGCACCACGCCGTTGCCGATCACGCTCGGCGTGCCGCGCACGATGCCTGAGGGAAGGAGCGACAGCTTGTAGACATTCTCGCCAACCACGAGCGTGTGGCCCGCGTTGTGCCCGCCCTGGAAACGCACGACGACGTCGGCGCGCTCGGCGAGCCAGTCGACGATCTTGCCCTTGCCCTCATCGCCCCATTGGGCGCCGATCACTGCTACATTTGCCATGGATACACGTCTCCGCCTGCCGGGGCGGACCCAAAGCCGCCCTTCGACAGGACTCGGCGGCCGGGCTGTGCGGGGGCCGGGTACGCCCGGGCCGCGGGGCGAATGGCGGCATGGGCGCGCCACGTCAAGGGTCTAATGGCCGAAGTGTCCGTCGAGCGTGGTGCGCACGCGCTGGGCGAGATCCTCGAGGCTGAAGGGCTTGGTCAGGATCGCCTCGTCGGCGCCAGCGACCTCGGGCGAATAGCCGCTGGTCAGCAGCACCTTCAGGTCGGGAATCCGGACGCGCGCCTGTCTGGCCAGCTCGCGCCCGGTCATCTCCGGCATCACGACGTCGGTGAACAGCAGCGAGACCTTCTGGCCGCGATCGATGATCCGCAGTGCTTCGAGACCGTCGCGCGCGTCGACCACGGCATACCCCAGCTCGCGCAACGCCTCGATCGAATAGGCGCGCACGCGTTCCTCGTCCTCGACCACGAGCACCGTCTCGCCTGAGTGGGCACGCGGCACGTTGGTGCCCGCGGAGGCAGGCTCTGCGGCTGCGACGGCACCCTGGCGCGCGGGCAGATAGAGCCGCACGGTGGTGCCGCGGGTGGGTGCGGTCTCGATCGCGACGGTGCCGCCCGACTGGCGCACGAAGCCGAACACCTGGCTAAGACCCAGCCCGGTTCCCTGGCCCACGCCCTTGGTAGTGAAGAAGGGATCGAAGGCGCGCGCCGCCACTTCCGGCGACATCCCCGAACCGGTGTCGGACACGGTGAGCTCGACATAGTCGCCGGGTTCGATCCCCAGCGTATGGGCACGCTCGGCGCCGATCGCGCGATTGGCGGATTCGATCACCAGCGTCCCGCCCTCGGGCATCGCATCACGCGCGTTGACCGACAGGTTGAGCACGGCGTTCTCGAGCTGATTGGGATCGGCCATCACGATCGAGAGCCCGGGGCGGAGGCGCGTCTCCACCGTGACTGCCTCGCCAAGCGTGCGCACGAGCAGCTCGATCATCCCTTCGATCATCGCATTGGCATCGACCGGCACCGGAGCGAGCGGCTGCTGGCGTGAGAAGGCCAGCAGTCGCTGCGTGAGCGCGGCCGCGCGCGTGGCGCCGTCGCGCGCGGCAGTGACGTAGCGTTCCACGTCGGTGCGACCCTGACCGATGCGACGCTCGAGCAGGTCGAGCGCGCCGATGACCACGGCGAGCATATTGTTGAAGTCGTGCGCGATGCCGCCGGTGAGCTGGCCCACCGCCTCCATCTTCTGCGCCTGGCGAAGCTGCTCCTCGGCGGTCATGAGCTGCTCGGTCCGCTCATGCACCGCAGCCTCGAGTTCCTCGCGTGAGCGGGCAAGCACTTCGCGCGCGTCGACGATCTCCTGGATGTCGGTACAGGTACCGAACCAGCGCGTGATCCGGCCGCCCTCGTCGCGCACCGGCTGGGCGCGGCCGAGCACCCAGCGATATTCCCCCGAATGGTGCCGAAGGCGATATTCGATTCGATAGGTCTCGCCCGTCGCGAGGCAGTGCCGCCACAGCGTCATCGCGCGCGACCGGTCTTCCGGGTGGAAGATCTCCTGCCAGCGCTCGCCGTCGGTGGAGCCATAGGGTACGCCTGTGAACTCGTACCAGCGATCGTTGTAATAGTCGTGGTGACCGTCGGGCATCGTCGACCAGACCATCTGGTCGATCGAATTCGCGATGGCGCGGAATTTGGCCTCGCTCTCGCGCAGCCCGACGAGCGCCGACGAGCGTTCGACGGCGTCCCAGCTGATCTCGGCGACTGCCTCGACGAAGGCGATCTCTTCGGGGGTCCAGTCGCGCGGACCCTTGTCGTTCACGTACAGAGTCCCGACCCAGCGGCCGCCGCGCATCAGCGGCACGCCGACCGCAGAGGGGGTCCGTGCGGCGAAGGGCGTGCCCGCGAACCGCGGTTCGCGCGCCGTGTCACGCGCGACAAGCGTGCCGCCGGTGCGATATTGATCGGCGGCGGGCGCTCCCAGCTCGTCCACGGTCATCGTACCCGCGAGCACCGGCAGGTTGCCGTGCGTCACACAGGGAGCGAAATGGATCGTCTGCTCCTGCTGCACCCAATAGAAACCGACGCGTTCGGCACCGAGCCGCTCCGAAAGCGCGCTAGCCGTGTGGCACATGATCGCCTCGGGTGAGTCGAGGTTGCGCTGACGCTCGGCGAGTTCGTGGATGAACGATTGCGCCTCGGTTGCCTTGCGCAGCTCTT
>DATLJJ010000260.1:0-5546 GCA_035538975.1 Sphingomonas sp.
CCGCGCGGCACCACGGCGTTCGGCAACATCCTCGAGAAGTTCGATGCGGTCGTGCTCGTCGTGCGGCGCGGCGTGACGCCGGTTGCCGAGATGCGGCGCGTCATCGACGACCTCGATCGCCACCATGTGCCCATCGCCGGATCGGTGATGCGCTGAGCTGCCACAAGGCGCTGATTGAAAAGGGAGTATCATGCAGGGACATGCTGCATCGGTCGAATTGTCGCTGCGCGGCCGGCACAGGGGCGAAGCGCGGTCGCCCGAGAGCGTGCGGATCGGAGGCGTGCCCGTCTCCACGCTGTCGCTTCGCGCGCTGATCGACAAGATGCTGACCGAAGCGCCGGCGCGGCGCGCCGCGGGCCGGCCGCCTTTGCTGGTGTTCGATTGCAACGGCCATGCGCTGTCGCTCAACGCCACCGATCCTGCCTATCGCGCCGATCTCGCCCAGGCCGATCTGGTCCATGCCGATGGGCAAGTGATCGTTGCCGCCTCGCGCCGCTTCGCTCCCGCGCCGATCGCCGACCGGTCCAGCACGACCGACATGTTCATCGACAGCTTGCCCGGTGCCGCGGCGGGCAAGGTCCGCTATTTCCTGCTCGGTGGCACCGAGCAGGTGAACGGCGATTGTGCCGAGCGCATCATCGGCGACACGCCCGGACTCGAGCTCGCCGGCCGGCGCAACGGTTTCTGGAAGCCCGAAGAGGAACTGGCGGTGATCGACGCGATCAACGCCGCGGAGCCTGACGTTCTCTGGGTCGGAACCGGCAAGCCGCGCGAGCAGGCCTTCTGTGTGCGCAACCGCGATCGGATCAAGGCGGGCTGGATCGTCACCTGCGGAGGACTCTTCAACTACATCACCGGCGATTACCCGCGCGCACCGCAATGGATGCAGGACGCCGGGCTCGAATGGCTCCACCGTATGGCGACCAATCCGCGGCATCTGGCGTGGCGCTATCTCACCACCAATCCGCACGCGCTCTGGCTCATCTGGAAGCATCGGAATGGCTGAGGCCTCCGCCTTGCCGATAGAGAAGAAGCCCCTGCGCGCGACGCTGGCGCGCTTCGGGCTGGCGAGCATGTCTTCGGCCGCGGTGTCGGTCAGCCATCTGCTCGTCCAGCTCGTCTCGGTGCGGCGCCTCGAGGCCGCGGAGATCGGGACGCTGGCCTTCCTGCTGGTGATCATCCAGCTCGGCTACGGCCTGTCCAACGCGCTGGTCTCGACTCCCTATGCGATCGCAGTCAACCAGCGGCGCGAAGGCGAGGATCAGGGGTTCGATTTCTTCTACCCGGTCAACCTGCTGCTCGCCGCCTCGCAGGGGCTGCTCTGCGCCGGCATCGGCTGGGCGATGGCAGGGCCCGGTGCGGCGGCGGCGTTCGGCGTGGCGGGCTTCGCCTCGCTGCTGCGCTGGTTCGGTCGCGCCAATGCCTATGCGCATCACAGCCCCGGCGGCGCGGCCATCTCCGACGTCGTCTATGCCGCCTGCGTCGTCGCGGGCGTGGGCGCAGTGCTGGCGATCGGACCGCGGATCGAGTTGTTCGGGGCCGTCATCGCCATTGCCGGCCTGATCGGCCTGCTGCCGTTCGGCGCCCGCTTCCTCGCGCGACACCGGCCGGTGGGCCTCGCGCGTGCGCTGCGCGCCTATCGGCCGGTGTGGAAGCGCCAGTCGGCCTGGACTCTGATCGGCGTGATCACCACTGAAGCGACGAGCAACGCGCACAGCTATATCGTCACGGCACTCGCCGGCCCGGCGGCGTTCGCGCCGATCGCGGTGGGGATGCTCTTCTTCCGCCCGGTCAACGTCTGCATCACTGCGCTCACCCAGCTCGAACGGCCGCGGATGGCCCGCGCGATCGGGCGGGAGGATGAACGCGCGGCGCAAGGATCTGCGCGTGCCTTCCTGATCGCGCTCGCCGTGATCTGGGCGGCGACGGCGGTGCTGGCGGCAGTGATTCTCTGGGAATTCCCGCACCTGCTGATCAAGCCGACACTCTCGCTTCAGACGGTGATGATCGCCGTCGCCTTGTGTGGGCTGCTGTCACTGGTCCAGTGCCTCCAGGCGCCAATCAGCGTGCTCACCCAGGCCCGCGGCGCCTTCCGTCCGCTCGCCGGGACCAGCATCCGGAGCTGCTTCGTCGGTCTTGCCGCGGTGCTTGCGCTCGCACTCTCGGCGCCTGCCGTGGCGACGATCGCAGGTGTCGTGCTCGCGCAGCTCGTAATGATGCTCGGCATCTACCGGCTCGACCGCCGCTGGCGCGCGACCGGCGGGGAGGCCGGACAATGAGTCTTGCGCTGCCTTGGAGCCGCGGCCGCGTGCCTGGCCGCCAGCCGCAGGCGGGACGGGGCGCGACCGCCCACGTCGAGCGCGCCGCGGCGCTGATCCCGGTCGCGCAGTTCGTCTATTTCATCTTCCTGATGATGATCTTCATCGGCCAACAGCCCTTTTCCTCGCGCAACCAGGAGCAGCTGGTCGCGATGGCGGCGAACAACGATGGATCGGACCCGTTCAAGCAGGCCTTCTTCATCGGCTTCGCGCTGGTGTTGACGTTGATCGAGCTGAGCCGCCGCTACGAACTCAAATATCGCTTCACTTATTGGCCGCTGCTGCTGATGCTGGTCTGGTTCCTGATCAGCTGCAGCTGGGGAGTCGATCCCTTCGTCTCGTTCAAGCGGGCGATGCAGCAGGTGATCGTGATCTACATCACTTTCCTCTCGCTCGCGCTGCTCGGGCCCGAGCGGCTCTATCGAACGCTGGTCGCGGCGCTGGTGCTGTCGCTGCTGATCTGCTGGATCTCGCTCCCGCTCACCCCCAACGCTTTCCACCCGCCGACCGAGAGCGACAAGGCGCTGATCGGCGCGTGGCGCGGCTTCTTCTTTCACAAGAATATCGCCGGGGCGGTGATGGCGCTCACCTTCGTGGTGACCGCGCACGCCTTTTTCACCACGCGCAAATGGTATTTCGCGCTCTTCTCGGTGATGGCCTTCATCTTCGTGGTGGGAACCAAGAGCAAGACCTCGCTCGCGCTCTGCTTCGGCATCCTCGCGGTCAGCTCGGTCTATCGCTTCCTCAGCCAGACGGTCGCCAGGCGTGCGGTGCTGCTCCTGCTGGTAGGCGTCGGCATGCTGATGTTCCTGGCGCTGTACATCGCCTTCCAGCCGCTGATCGAACGGCTGTTCGCGGATCCCACCTCGTTCACCGGGCGCGTGTCCATCTGGCAGGTGGCGATCGACTATCTCGCGGACCATCCTTATCTCGGCGCCGGCTTCGGCGGCTTCTGGCAGGTGGGCGCGGACTCGCCGGCGCACCATTACCTCAACCAGCAATTCCAGATGCTGACCGCGCACTCGCACAACGGCTATCTGGAGATCCTCGTCACCACCGGCCCCGTGGGGCTGGTGCTGCTGCTCGTCTCGTTCGTCGTGCTGCCTGCCTGGTGGTTCCTTACCGGTGCGACCAGGGAGAATGTCACGCTCCTCGCGACATCCTTCGCGATCTGGAGCTTCGTGATCTACCAGAACCTGCTCGAGACCAGCTTCTTCGACAAGGATCGCCAGGTCTGGGTGATCTTCCTCGCCGCAATCGCGATCGCCCACGCCTCATACAAGACCGCCGAACGCACTGACTGGAGCCGCAGCGGCGGACAGGTCCGTCGTGGCGCGGGCTGGTCGCGGGTTGCGGCCGCCGGAACGGGGGCAGCGCAATGACCGAAGTCGCAATCTGCATCGCCACCTGCCGCCGTCCCCAGGGGCTGCGCAGGACGCTCGAATCGCTCGCCGCGCTCGATACCGAACGCGACGTTACCGTGGTGGTCGCCGACAATGACGCCGAGCGGCGCGAAGGCATCGCCACGGCCGAGGCCATGAAGCGCGCCGGCTATCGCTGGCCGATGGTGGCGATGACCGTCGCCGAGCGCGGCATTCCCCAGGTCCGCAACGCGCTGGTCCGCACGGCGCTGGCGCTGCCCTACGTCCGCTTCGTCGCGATGCTCGACGACGACGAGGCCGCCGAGCCCGGCTGGCTGCATGCGATGCTCGCCTGCCAGGCCGCGACCCGCGCCGATGTGGTAGGCGGAGCCGTGCTGCGCGCGCTCGAAGGGGAGGCACCGCCCTGGGCTGCCGGCCACCCGCTGCTCCAGCCCAAGACGCGCGGCCAGTCCGGCCTGGTGCCGCTGGTCGAGAGCACTGCCAATGTGCTGATCGAGGCCGAGGCGCTGCGCGCGATGGGCGACGCGCCGTTCGACGAGGCGATGGCGCTCACCGGCGGATCGGACAAGCAGCTCTTCACCCGGATGCAGCGCGCGGGCCGGCGCTTCGGCTGGGCCGAGGAGGCCCGCGTGACCGAGCTGATCCCGGCGAGCCGCATCACGCCCAAATGGCTGCTGATGCGCGGCTATCGGATCGGCATGACCGACATGATCACGACCATGACGCACGAAGGCGCGCTCAGGGCCGCGCGCGCCGAGGCACCCCGCATCCTGGGCGGCTTCGTGGCGGGCTCGCTCGGTGCTGCGCTCACGCTCGATCGCGGCAAACGCATCGTCCGGCTCGGTCAGGTCTATCGCGCGGCGGGCAAGATCGCGGCGCTCACCGGCCATCGTTACGAGGAATATCGCAAGGTGCACGGCGCATGATCCAGTCTCCCATCCCCGCGTCCGGCACACGGCCCGTCTTCTCGGTGGTGATCCCGCTCTACAATCGCGCCGACATCGTCGCCCAGACGATCCGCTCGGTGCTCGATCAGGATTTCCAGGATTTCGAGATCATCGTCGTCGACGATGGCTCGAAGGACGATCCCGAGCCCGTGGTTGCCGCCTTCGGCGATCCGCGTATCCGCTACCTTCGCCAGGCCAACGCGGGCGGCGGCGCGGCGCGCAACCGCGGGATCGAAGCGGCGCGCGGGCGCTATGTCGCCTTCCTCGATTCGGACGACCAGTTCCTGCCGGGCAAGCTCTCGATCATGGCGGCGGCACTGCCCCACGACGAGCGCACGGTCCTCTATTCGCAGATGAAGGTCGATCGCGGCGTCGATCGCTATTGGGTACGCCCCGACCGCGGCATCCGCGAGGGCGAGGACGTCGGCGAATATCTGTTCTGCGCCAACCAGTTCATGCAGACCTCCACGCTGGTAGTGCCCGCCGGACTGGCGAAGCGTGTGCGCTTCGATCCGGCGCTCAAGAAAGGCCAGGACCTCGATTTCGCCGTGCGGCTGCAAGTGGCCGGCGGGCGCTTCGTGATGATCGAGCAGCCGCTCACCATCTGGCTCGACGCGACCGAGGCCGGACGGACCTCCTATGTCCGCGGCTACGAGACGTCGCTCGACTGGCTCGAACGCTGCGGCCATCTGCTCACCGCGCGCGCCCGCCACGGCTATCGCGCCACGGTGCTCGCCTATCACATGGCGCCGATCCGCCCGCTGGCGACGATCCGCGAGCTGCTGCGCGGGTTATTCCTCGGGCGCGTACCGCCCCGCATCCTCGCGCGCCAGCTGCTGCGCTCCTACCTGCCCAAGTCGCTCTACCGGTCGATCGTCAATCAGTTCGTCCACCGTTTC
>DATLJJ010000261.1:0-5683 GCA_035538975.1 Sphingomonas sp.
CGCACCCGAGCTGCGCGAGCGCGCTGCGGCCATGCTCGCCGACGCCGCGGCCCCTTTCGACTTGCCGCTGCTCGGCCGCCAGGACTGGTGGCGGCTGTGGTTCGCCGCGCGCGGCGGATCCCGAACCCCGCGGCCCGACCAGTTCGGCATCCACCTCGCCGAGGAGCATCTCGACGCCGCCGCGGCGGCCGCCGGTCACGGCGTCACCATCGGTTCGCCCATCCTCTTCGCGCGCGAGATCGAGGCGGGCCGGCTCGTCGCGATCGACGATCTGGTGGCGAGCGACGGGCGAAGCTTCTGGCTGGTGTGGCCGGTCGCGCGCCAGCATTGCGCCAAGGTCCGCTTCTTCCGCGACTGGCTGGCGAATGAAGTCGAAGCGGTGCGCGCGGCGATGCAGCCGATGCTCGGCCGTATCGTCACCGTCGAGCCCGCGGAAGAGGCACTTCCTTTGTAGGATTGCGTCCGTTAGCCCTCCGCTGATTCGGGGGGACGGCAATGGCGATCACGGAATCGGTCGGCAGGGACGGAATCAATGCGCGCACGGATGTGCGCCGGGTCCAGGAGCTGCTCAACGCATGGCTCACCGCGAGCGGCCAGCCGCCGATTCCGGTCGATGGCGATGCGGGTCCGCGCACGGTCGCGGCGATCGAGGCCTATCAGGCGCGCGTACTCGGCGCCGCCCGGCCGGATGGCCGGATCGATCCGGGCGGCCGCAGCTGGCGCGCACTCGCCGCGGGAGAGGGCACCTCGCCGCCGCTCAGCGGAGCCGGCTGGTGGCACGCCAATCAGGCGCGCTTTCCCAACAGCGCGTCGCTGGCCGATCTCGCCGCACCCTTCCGGGCACGCGCCACGGCTTTCGTCGAGGCCCTGCGCGCGGCGGGCGCGAGCGTTGCGATCAGCGCCACGCGCCGCAACCCGGCGCGCGCTGCGCTGATGCACTATAGCTGGCGCGTCGCCAAAGGGCTGGTCGACCCGAAGGACGTTCCTGCCATTCCGGGCGCGCCGATCCGCTGGGACCATGGGAACGCTGCGCAGTCGCGCCGCGCCGCCCAGCAAATGGTCGACCTGTTCGACATCGCCTATGAGCCCTCGCTCACCTCGCGTCATATCGAGGGCCGCGCCGTGGACATGACGATCGCATGGCCGGGCACGATCCGCGTCGAGGACCGGTCGGGTCACAAGATTGCAGTGAGCACGCCGCGCAACGGCGCCGACAACCGCACGCTCCACGGCATCGGCGCCGGCTATGGCGTGCTCAAACTGCCGGGCGATCCGCCGCACTGGAGCGACGACGGGCGCTGATCAGCGCACGCCGAGGCGCTCCATCGTGGCCTCGTCGGCGGGGAAAAAGGCTTCGATCGCGAGCTCATCCAGCGTCACGTCGCGCGGCGTTCCGAAAATGGTGGTGGTGCTGAGGAAGCTGAGCTCGCCGAGCGGCGTGTCGAGCCTTAGCGGCACCGCGACGCTGTCGAATGTCGCGCTGTCGCCCGTTCCTTCGGCGGAAGGATAGGCGGCAAGCTCTTCGAGCAGCGCGGCCAGTTCGGCGTCGCTCGTCAGCCAAGCCTGCCGCCGCAGCCGCTCGAGCAGGTGCGCGCGCCATTCGCCGAGGTTGCGGATCCGCGGCGCGAGCCCTTCCGGGTGCAGGCTCAGCCGCAACACGTTCACCGGTCCCTCGAGCAGATGCGCCGCCACGCCCTGAAGCAATGGCGCCACGGCCGCATTGGCGCTCACCATGTTCCAGTGCCGGTCGATCGCGAGCGCCGGAAAGGGTTCGTGCCCCTTGAGCACAAGCTCGATCGCGCGCCGCGCGGCCGCCAGCTCGGGATCGTCGAGCGACCGCTCGGCATAGACCGGCGCGAGGCCGGCGCCGAGCAGCATCGCGTTGCGCTCGCGCAGCGGAACGTCGAGATGCTCGGCGAGCAGCAGCACCATCTCGCGGCTGGGCTGCGCGCGGCCGGTCTCGATGAAGCTGAGATGCCGGGTCGAGATCTCGGCCTCGAGCGCGAGGTCCATCTGACTCAGCCGGCGCTGCTGCCGCCAATGTTTGATCTGCTCGCCGAGTGGCCGGACCTGAAGCTGCATCGTCGTCTCCTTTGCGCTCCCGCTACCGGGCACCGCACGCCGATCCAATTACCTGTGGCGTAATCGACCTGGCCCCACCGGTCGTCATGCTTGGCGCGTCCTCAAGCAAGGGAGACCACGACCATGACTGCCAATTCGATGCTCCGCCCGATCCTCCGCTTCGACGCTGCGACCTGTGCGGCGATGGGCTTGCTGCTCGCACTCGGTGCCGATGCCGTCGCGGGAATCACGGCGCTTCCCGTCCCACTGCTGCGTGAGGCGGGGATATTCCTCCTCCCCTTCGCGGCGTTCGTGCTCTGGGCCGCCGGGCGCGGCGGCGGGTGGCCTGCGCAAACGGTGCTCGCCGCCAACATCGCCTGGGTGGCGGGGAGCCTCGCGCTGATCGCGAGCCCGTGGGGCGGCAATGCGCTCGGCATCGCCTTCGTCGGCGCGCAGGCGGCTGCGGTCGCGCTGCTCGCCGCGCTTCAATGGCGCACGCTCGCACGGCTGCCCGCGACTGCCTGAGTGGCGACGAGAGCCCCTCCTCCGCGGGAGGGGCTCTCTGCCCCGGCTAGGCCGTCGGCATCGGCATCTGGGGCGCTTCGGCTGCCTGCGCACCCGCCGTGCCGCCCACGATCATCTTGCCCCGAAGATCGGGCAGCGCAAAAGTGGGGCCACTCCCGCCATAGGCATAGCCGAGCAGCGAAAAGAGCGCAGGGTTCTGCCGCGCGTCGAGCAGCGCGCCGTCGCATGCCATCCATCCCTTGGGAAGCTGCATCGCCGCGCAGGCGAGAACCTGCCCGAGGAACGGCTCGTTGTCGGGAAAGCTGCCGTTGCCACCGGGCGACGGGTAGATGCCGCCGCCGGCGCAGATCGCATAGTTGAGTCCCAGCCCGGGCACCGGCCCCGACAGTTTTTGTCCGAGCACGACGCCCGCGCCGGTGCCCACGGCCGCGGCGCCGTTCAGGTTGGGCAACGCAAAATTCGTCTCGCCGTCGCCGCCGAAGCGATTGCCGATCGCACCGAACAGACCGTTGCAGGCATCGATCTGCAGAAGCGAACCGTCGGCCGGCAACCAGCCCTCGGGAATACGGCTTCCGCCGAACGCCACGACCGCTCCGACGAACGGCGCCATGCCGGCCGCTTCGACCGCGATCATATAGGTCATCGTCAAGGTGCCCTGCCCCTGCAGGCCCACGCGCTGCCCGCCTACGACGCTGCGCTGGTCGAGATTGGGCAGCGCGAACTGCGTCGGCCCGTTACCGCCATAGGCGCTGCCGAAGATCGAATAGAGCATCGGGAGCTGCTGCACCGACACCAGTTGCCCCCGCGCGGGCGGCGCGCCGAAGATCTCGCCGGCGCCGGCATAGGTCTGGATCATGCCGGTGGTGAAATAGACAGGCCAACCACCGCCGAAAGCCGGATAGACTCCGTTGAGCGCCACGAGCTGCGGGATCGCAAGCGTAGACATAGTTCCTCCCCCCCGAGGGCGCGGATCGCCCCGGAGCGGGATGCTATGCGCTTCTGCATATTCCAGCAAACGCGCAGGCTGCGCGTGCCGGACGGACGACGTCAGCCCAGCGCGGCCTTGATCTTGGCGAAGAAGCCCGTTGCCTCGGGGCATTCCTCACCCGTCTCGGTCGCGCGGAATTCCTCGAGCAGCTCGCGCTGGCGCGCGGTCAGCTTGCTGGGCATCTCGACTTCGAGACGCACCACCAGGTCGCCGCGCCCGCGGCCCTGAAGCACGGGCATGCCGCTCCCACGCTGGCGCAGCTCGCGGCCCGGCTGGGTGCCCGGCGCGATCCTGATCGGGATCGTGTCGCCGTCGAGACCGGGCAGCTCGATCTCGCCGCCGAGCGCCGCAGTGGTGAAGCTGATCGGCGCGCGCGCGAACAGCGTCGTACCCTGCCGCTCGAAGATCGGGTGCTTTGAGACGTGCAGGAAGATGTAGAGGTCGCCCGAAGGCGCACCGCGCGCGCCCGCCTCGCCTTCGCCCTGAAGGCGGATGCGCGTGCCTTCGTCGACGCCCGGCGGCACGTTGATCTTGAGCGTCTTGGTCTTGTCGGTACGCCCTTCGCCGCGGCAATCGCGGCAGGGATCGGCGATCACCTCGCCCGCACCGTGGCACATCGGGCAGGTCCGCTCGACCATGAAGAAGCCCTGCTGCGCGCGCACCTTGCCGTGGCCGTGGCAATGGCCGCAGCCCTTGGCCTGCGTGCCCGGCGTCGCGCCGGTACCGCTGCAGCTGTCGCAAATGCCGGAGACGTCGACGGTGATCTCGGTCGTCTTGCCGTGGAAGGCCTCTTCGAGGCTGATCTCCATGTCGTAGCGGAGATCCGCGCCGCGCAGGTTCGGGCGCCCACCGCCGCGGCCGCCCATGAATTCGCCGAACACGCTTTCGAAGATGTCGCTGAACGCGCCGAAGTCGGCCGCGCCATGCCCGGCGCCACCGCCCATGCCACCGTTCTTGAACGCGGCGTGGCCGAAGCGATCATAGGCCGCGCGTTTCTGCGGATCCTTCAGGCAGTCATAGGCTTCGTTGATCGCCTTGAACTTGGCCTCGTGGTCCTTGCACCCCCCGTTCTTGTCCGGGTGGTACTTCATCGCGAGCTTGCGATAGGCGGACTTGATCGTCGCGTCGTCCGCGCCGCGCTCGCATCCGAGCAGTTCGTAATAATCGACTTCGGTGGTCATCTAACCCGGCCCCCGCCCTTTCCGCCACCCCCGCGACGGGGGGAGCCCAGAGCTGCAGACCATATCGCCTGTGGCTCTGGGTCCCCGCCTGCGCGGGGATGACGGAGGGTACGCATCTGACTTACGCCTTGTTGTCATCCACCTCGGAGAATTCGGCATCGACGACTTCGTCGCCGCCCGCCTCGTTCCCCGCAGCCGCGCCGTCGGCACTCGGCGACGCATTCTCGGCGGCCTGCTTCTCGTAGATCGCCTGGCCGAGCTTCATCGCCACCTGGGCGAGCTCCTGCGACTTGGCGGTCATCGCCTCCGCGTCGCCGCTCTCGACCGCCGACTTGGCCTCGGCGATCGCGGCCTCGATCTCGCCCTTGAGCGAGGCGTCGACCTTGTCGCCATTCTCCGCCAGCTGCCTTTCGGTCGTGTGGATCAGGCTCTCGGCGTTGTTCTTGGCTTCGGCCGCGGCGCGCCGCTTCTTGTCCTCTTCGGCGAACTGCTCGGCGTCGCGGACCATCTGGTCGATGTCGCTGTCCGAAAGGCCGCCCGAGGCCTGGATGCGGATCTGCTGCTCCTTGCCGGTGCCCTTGTCCTTGGCCGACACGTTGACGATGCCGTTGGCGTCGATGTCGAAAGTGACTTCGATCTGCGGCACGCCGCGCGGCGCCGGCGGGATGCCGACCAGGTCGAACTGGCCGAGCAGCTTGTTGTCTGCCGCCATTTCGCGCTCGCCCTGGAAGACGCGGATCGTCACTGCCTGCTGATTGTCGTCAGCGGTGGAGTAGACCTGCGACTTCTTGGTCGGGATCGTCGTGTTGCGGTCGATCATGCGCGTGAACACGCCGCCCAGCGTCTCGATGCCGAGGCTCAGCGGAGTCACGTCGAGCAGCAGCACGTCCTTGACGTCGCCCTGCAGCACGCCCGCCTGGATCGCGGC
>DATLJJ010000262.1:0-2218 GCA_035538975.1 Sphingomonas sp.
AACGGTGGGCAGATCGACCTGCGCGCCAGCGGCGAAGCCGGGGCATGCTTCGTCGTCAGGCTGCCCGTCGCTCGTCGCTGATGCGCTGAAGCAATCAAGCCGTCCAATTCTGCTTTCGCGGCGCCGGGTTTGTTCGTATCCTCCGGGCGAAAAGGGGCGGACATGGGCATTTTCGACTTTCTATCCAAGCAGTTCGTAGACGTTATCGACTGGGTGGAGGAGCCCGGCGTCTTGGCGATCCGCTATCCGATGCAGGACAAGGAGATCCAGAACGGCGCGGCGCTGACGGTCCGCGGCGGCCAGACGGCGCTGTTCTACAACGAAGGCCAGCTTGCCGACGCGTTCCTGCCCGGCCAGTACACGCTCGAGACGTCGAACCTGCCGATCCTCACCGCGCTGATGAACTGGGACAAGGGGTTCGCCTCACCGTTCAAGGCAGACGTCTATTTCTACTCCCAGAAGGAGCAGACCGCGCTCAAATGGGGCACGCAGCAGCCCATCACGGTGCGCGACAAGGAATTCGGCCCGCTGCGAATCCGCGCCTTCGGCAGCTATTCGTTCCGGATCGAGCATGTCCCGACTTTCGCCGTGAAGATGATGGGTACGCTCGATCGGCTCACCGTGGCCGACCTCGAATCGCAGCTGCGCGGCGCCATCGCCACTTCGCTGGCATCGGCGCTCGGCGGCGGCGAGACTGCGTTCATCGATCTCGCCGCGGACCAGGCAGCGCTTTCGCAGCGGCTAAAGGAAGCGGTCGAGCCCGCATTCGCGCAATGGGGCCTCGCCTGCTGCAGCTTCTTCGTCGAGAGCCTGTCGCTTCCCGACGAGGTCCAGGCGCATCTCGACAAGGCGAGCTCGATGCGCGTCGTGGGCGACCTTGACCGGTTCATCAAATTCCAGAGCGCACAGGCGCTTGAGGCTGCGGCGAACCAAGAGGGCGGAATCGCCGGTCTCGGTGCCGGCGCGGCTGCCGGTGTCGCGATCGGCCAGAGCATGGCCGGCAGCCTCGGCGGTGCGGCGTCCGCGCCAGCGCCGGGCGCAGGCGAAGACGTGTTCGGGCAGATCGAGAAGCTCCACAAGCTGGTGACGATCGGCGCGATCAGCCAGGCCGAGTTCGACGCGAAAAAGGCTGAGCTTCTCGGCCGCATCCGCTGAGCGCATGAGCCTCGTGCTGTCCTGTCCGAGTTGCGGAGCCGAGGTGACGTTCCGTTCGGCGGCGCTGCGCGTGCGCATCTGCGACTATTGCCGCACGATGCTGGTCCGGACGGACGGGGCAGTCACGCCCGCCGGCACCGCCGCGGCGCTGCCCTTCGACGTCAGTCCGGTCCAGATCGGCACGCGTGGCCGCGCCGGGGATATGGGGTTCGAGGTGATCGGACGCGTGCGCTGGGCCTGGACCGACGGATCGTGGAACGAGTGGCTGCTGCTCCATGACGACGGCTCGCACGGCTGGCTGGGCGACGCGATGGGGCAGTTCATGCTGCTTCGCGAGCGCGCGTTCGAGACGGTGAAGACCGCCACGCTGATATCGATCGCCAAGGGCAAGAAGGCGCGTCCGGGCACCGAGGTTCATCTCGATCGCCAAAAGCTGACGATCGTCGATGCGCGCGACGTACTCTGCATCGCGGCCGAGGGCGAACTCCCCTTCACCGCGCCGCCGGGATGGCGCGTGTACAGCGTCGATCTCCGCGGCGCGGGCGGCGAATGCGCGACGCTCCAGCGCGACAAGGATTCGGCCAGCTTCTACCAAGGCCGCTACGTGACGCTTGCCGAACTCCAGCCGCGCGGGCTGCGCGCATTCGAAGGCTGGTCGCTGCCGCGCTATGCCAGCTGAGTCCGTGATCGAGCCGCCCGCGGCCCTCTCGGTTCGTGCCGTCACCTGCCCCGCGTGCGGCGGCGGGCTGGAGCTGCGCGCTGCCGGATACAGCGTCAGCGTCGCCTGCCAATATTGCGGCAGCCTGCTCGATGTCGCCGATCCGATGGTCCGGCTGGTCGTCGAGGAGCACCGCGCGGCGCGCCATCTCGAAATTCCGCTCGGCACCCGCGGCACGCTGCGGGGGGTCGAATGGGAAGCGGTCGGCTATCTGCGCCGGTCGATACGGGGGGCGTATCCCTGGGAAGAATATCTGCTGTTCAATCCCTACCATGGCTATCGCTGGCTGGTGACCGACGGGCGCGGGTGGAGCTTCGGCGAGATGCTCACCGCCGCGCCGAGCAA
>DATLJJ010000263.1:0-7649 GCA_035538975.1 Sphingomonas sp.
GCGATGCCGGTGATCACCATCGCCCGCGCGTCCCTTGTCACCGTCAACCTGTCGAGCCGGAACAGGTCGGCGATCGCGGCGTCGGCGACGGTCTCCATGGTGATTTTGGTGCCGTTGCCGAGTTCCACGCTCGTCGTGCCCCAGAAGCGTGCGGCCTCGGCGCCATCGAGCGCGATCGCGGCGGCGCCCCATACCAGCATCGTCTCGCCGGTTTCGGCATTGGCAACGAACACCGCCGATTGCGCCTCGTCGATCGAAAGCGAATAGCCGTCGCCAAGATCGAACATGACGCTGCCGATCGCGATCGCCTTCACTTCGAACGCAGGCTCACCGGAGATTGCGGGGAGGCCCTCGGCAGGCGCGACGAAGATCGCGACGTCGCCGGTCTGCGGCAGCAGCGCGGCGCTGTCGGCAGGAGCGGCGATCGGATCGATTAGCACCACCTCGGCCACCAGCAATGCCGTGTCGCCGGAGAGTTGCGCCGGGATGCCGTCGACCGCCGCGGATGCGACGGCGGCCGTCACGCGGGGATTTCCTCGCGCAGGCGGAAGATGCCTGCCTGGATCGCGGCGAAGGCATAGTCGGCGTCGGTTGAGCCTGGCCGGCCGTCGTGGTCGACCAGGTTGAAGTGCAGCCCCGCCACTGCGCCCAGCACGCTGCTCCGCGGCTTGGCGGCCAAAAGCGCCGCCGCCTCGCTCGTGAACTCGTGGAGCGCCCTCGAGAGGCGGCCGGCGTCCGCGGGCGCGCCGCCGAGCGCAGCGGCCAGTTCACGGGCGATCTGCTCGACGCCGTAGAGGTCGCCTGCGACTCCGCTCGAACGGCCGCGGCTGTGGCCGGCCAGCCCCAACTCCCGTGCGAGCGTAGTCGCGACCCGGTTCGTGAGCGTCGTCATGGCGGCGGCGGCCTGCTCGCCGGGTGTCGCCACGCCGCCGGTGGCGCCCAATGAGGCGCCCGAAACGCGGCCGGTGCCGATTGGCTGGATCATCTCGGTAACTCGTCGGGCAAGTGGAACATGTCGTCGTAGATAGCGCGCCGCGTCCCTTCGCGCGCTCAACGAATCGCTTAGGCAATGTTACGGAACCCTCAGTATCGGGAGCTGCCTCGGCATGATCGTCACTCTGGTCGCGAGCGTTGCAGGCAGTGCCGTCCAGGTCGGGCCGGCGGATCGCGCCGCGATCCTCGACTCGGCGCGCGATCCGGTCGCGAAACGGCTCGGCAAGCCGGTCAAGTTCAAGGTGCGCACGATCCGTCGCGAGGGCGACTGGGCGTTCGTGATCGCCGAAATGGTCGACGCCGCGGGGCGGCCGATCAGCTATGCGGGAACGCCGCTCGCCTCGGCAGAGGCCGAAGGCGCGGTCTCCAGGGATTTCGTCGCGCTGCTCCGGCTGTCCGGCGGGAGCTGGCGCGTGGTGGACCACGCAGTGGGACCGACCGACGTCGCCTGGGCGGACTGGGCCGGCAAGCACGGCGCGCCGCAGTCGCTCTTCGACCTTCAGTAGTTTCCGTGCTCGTTGCCGCGGGTCCAATATTGGAAGCTGCGGTCGAGCGTCCGCGTCGAGAATACGACGTTGCCGCGGTTGCGCTCATAGGCCATCGCCGGAGCTCCGTTGAGCGTGCCCGACCACCAGCCGGAATTACGCCGCCCGACGAAGATCACGCGCTTGCCGCTGCGCCCCCGCGCCATCATCCGCGTGCTTCCGCGCTCGACCGTGAAGAGGATTTCGCACGGCTCCGGCGGGGCGGTGTCGAACACGCAGGTCGCGCTTTCCGCAGCGAGCGTCGCCGCCAGGAGGAGGAAAGCGCTCACCGCTGGAAGATGGCGTTCGCCAGTTGTGCCCGATGCGCCGAGTCCCCGACGATATCCGCGGGGCGCTCGTAATAGCGGCACACGATCGCCGCGGCGTCGCCCGCGCTGCTCGCCTGCCGCAGCCGGTTGCCTGCGCTACGTTCGGAGGTGGTCAGCTCGTGCTGGATGAAGCGCAGCTGCTCCTCGAAGGTCGAGCTGCGGATGTCGTGCCCGGCCCAGGCGGCGAAATCGGCCTGGCGCGGCCCTTCCCATTGGGCGAGGCCATAGCCGGGGCCGCCGCCGTGCTGGCGGATGCCGGCGTCCATGCCACTCTCGGCGTCGAGGTTGGCCACGATCCCGGCCGCCTGTGCGCGGGTCCAGCCCTGGCTCTGGAAGTAGGTCATCGCCTGGTCGATGCGGCCCTGGCGGGAGGAAGCCGCCGGGCCGATCTGTCCGGCGTCGTTGGCCGCAGCCGGCGTGCTCGCCTCGCGCACGCTCGCCGGCGCCCGCAGGATCTTGCCACCGTTCGACAGCGCCCAGGACAGGCTCCCGTACGTCACCTTCTGGCTGCCGTCGGCGTTGCGGTTGTTCGATCCGATCGTCTGGCCGTTGCCGGCATAGAGCACCGTGTGGGAGACGCCGCCGCCCTGGATGATCACCACGTCGCCCGGCCGGGCTTCGGCGGCGCTCACTTCGGTCCAGCCGCGCGAACGCAACGTCGAGTTCAGCTGTGCGACCGAGTCTGTGTGAAGGTTGCCGGGAAGCTGGCCTGCCTCGGTCAGCACCGCCGAAACGAAATTGGCGCAGCAGACGTTCGCCGGCACATTGGCGTTCATCGGCAGATTGTCGCTGCGGTCACCGCGCAACTCGGAGGCATTGCGCCCCAGATATTGTTTCGCGACATCGGCGGGGTTGCGACCGTTGCCCGACCCGGCGGGCGTGCCCTCGACGCCGCCCGTGCCGTTGGTCCCGCGCGCGGCCGGTCCGCCGAGGCGGATCGTCTGGCCGGCGAAAATGAGGTTCGGATTGGCCAGCCCGTTGTCGAGCGCAAGATCATGCCAGTCGAGCCCGTAACGCGCGGCGATGCCCGACAGCGTGTCGCCCGGCTTGACGGTGTAGCTGCCGCCCGCGGCGCCGCTCCCGCCCGTCGGAATCCGCACCTCCTGACCCGCGAAGATCAGGTTCGGATTCGTGATCTGCGGATTGGCTGCGAGCAACGCGCTCAGCGCGACGCCGTTTTCCGCTGCGATCTGCGAAAGCGTGTCGCCGCGCTTCACCGTGTGGGAACCGTGGCCGTTGCCGGCGCTGATCGGCTGAGTCCGCGCGGCCGTAATCGATTCGACCATTTTCGCCTCCATCGATCTTCGCGCCTTGGCTCTCACGGAGGCGCGGCCTTGTCTCTCAACGATTCGTTTAGAGCGGCGCTCGGTTCGTCGTGCGACGAACGGTGCCACCGGCAGCGGAGGAAATCGGTGCAATGATCCTTGGGCCACTCCTGCTCATCCAGGCTGCGACGGCAGCGGCGCCGCACGTGACTCAACCGATCGGCTGCGCCGCGGCCGCGGGCGGAGTGGACGGAACCGGTGCGACGCTTCCCCGGGCAGTCGACGGCACGAAGCTGGATTCGATCAAGGACCTCGCCCGGCTACGCAAGCGAACGAAGGGCGATGCCGTGATCCTGGTGGAGGGCGGTGACTTCAGTAACTGGGACTTCCGCAAGGCGAAGCTGTCCTCGATCTGCTTCCGGGGCACCAAATTGGCCGCCAGCAAGTGGAGCGGAGTCTCTGCGCCCGGCATGGGGTTCATCGGCGCCGATCTGACCGGGGCGCAGCTTGCGGACGCCCGGCTTCCGGGCCTGTTGCTGCGCACTACTACGATGACGGGCGCGGATGCGCGCGACGCCGATCTGCGGGGCGGGCAGCTCGACGGCGGCTGGAGCGCGAGCATCGCCGGGCTCAGGCTCGATGGTGCGAAGCTCGCCGGATTCCGCTTCCGCTGCGGCGCCACCGAAGCCGATGGCTGCCCCTTCGATCGCAAGGGGATCACTGCCCGCAACGCCGACTTCTCGCACGCCGTGTTCGATGGCTTCGCCTTCTGGGATGCCAATCTCGAGGGCGCGAAGCTCGACGGGGCGGAGGTGCGGCTCGACAATATTCCCCTGTTGCAGGCCGCCGCTTCGGCGGAGTCGCTCACGTTGCGTGACGGCGCCCGGCGCGTCGAAGTCCCGGGGCGGGTGGCAGCGGCGCTCGGCCGCGCGTTCGCGCCGGCAGCCGACGATGCTGCACGGATCGTGCAGGCGCTGCCCCGGTCGCCAAGCGCCGCTAGCGGCAAGCAATTGTTCCTCAGTGACCGCGCGCCTGCGATTGCAGGAACAACGGACGACCCCGCCTGGTCCGAGGCGGTGCGCGCGCTGGTGGCCCTGGCGCCGTCGCACCTGCTGGTCTCGATCGAGAAGGACGGGCGGGCGAGGGTGCGCGGCATTGCCTCTGGCGAAAACGGCGGACGTTGCTCGGTCGACGCAGGCCCGCTGGTCGCCGGTCAGGGAGGCAGCTTTGGCGTCGCATCGTCAAAGGGAAAGCGCGCGAGGCCGAAGGCCGCTGCCGTGATCGTCGAAGGGAACCGGGCGATGATCGCGCCCGATCAGGCCGGCGCCGAAGAACCGGCCAGGGTCGTGCGCTGCACGGGAAGCGCGAGCTTCGGGGCGATGAACCGCGTGCCCGTGGACGAGCCTACCTTCGAAAGCCTGTGGTCGGCCGGCGCCAAAGACGACGCGCGCTGATGTTCAGTCCGTACTGCGCATCGCCGCGAGCACGGGAGCGGAGACGGTCATGCCCGCGCCCGCCATCGCCGCCGTGGGCCATGTGCCCGCCGCGACCATGCGCTTGACGGTGGCGCGGTCGGGGGGCGGCCAGGGGAGGCCGCTCGCCTTTGCCCGCTCGACCAGCCGCGCGCGCGCCGCCTTCATCTCCGTCGAGCCGAACACCACCGGCTCCGCCAGCAGTTCGTGCGCCGCCATGCTCCCGTCGCTCGCCACGCTCCACAGCGTTCCGCCTTTCTCGACCAGCAACTCGGCGATGTCGGCTTGCTCGGCGTCGAGCGCCAGACGAACGCGGTCGATACCCAGAGCATCCTGCCAGCGCGGATCGACGCCGTGGCGCAGCAGCGTCATTACCGCGCCCACATGCGAGAAGGCGATCGCCGAGCGCATCGCGTCCTCGCCACCAGCCTTCTGCGGATCGGGCGAGGCGCCCGCGCTGAGCAGCAGCTCGGCGAACTCGGGCGTGTCGGCGAGCACCGCCAGCGACAGCGCATTGCCGCGCTTCACGCCGTCGGGCGGCATTCCCGCGGCGAGCAGCATCGCCACCGCCTCGCCGTCGCAGCGCGAAACGGCGAGCGTCAGCAGGTCCCCATATTGCCCGGTCGGCGGCTGCGGCATGCGCGGGTCGTGAGTGACGACCGTGTCGATGAGCCGCGGATCGCGCGCGAGCATCGCCCGCGCGTCCTCCACGCGCCGGTCGAGCAGCGCCTCGGCGATCGCGCGTCCCGATGCGCCGTTGGTGACGTTGGCGAGGACCCGGTTGCGGTCGGGAAGCACGACCGAGGGTCGCTTGGTGAAGCAGCGCGCATCGGCGCGAGTGTCGGCGGCCATGCATCCCCCGGTAGGTCCGATCGCCAGCATCGCTGCGATGCCGATGAGCAGGCGGCGTGTCATCGACATGGGGTGTACCCAGCGGGCGCGTCGGGGGTCAATTGACCGGCAGGCTGCTCAGCACCCAATCCATGCCGTGGCGGGCGACGGGATTGTCCTGATACCAATGCTGGCCCTGGGGCCGCACGGCATCGAGGGGCATGCGGTCGCCATAGGCTTCCGGCGCGTCCGCGAGTACGCCGCCGAGCGGCCCGCCAAAGATCGCGCCGAGCACCCGGTCCCCGCCGTCCTGCACCGCCGACAGGATCTCGCCGCGGACGTAGAAGGCGGCGATCTCCGGCGCGGGTGCATCGCTCGCGCCGCGGATGGCCTCGGCACGGTCGATCGTCGCGCCGCTCAGCCCCGCGGCGTTGAAGGTGGTCGCGTCGCGCCCGCTCGCGAGCGCCGCCGCCGACGCCAGCCCGCCGCCCAGCGAATGGCCGGTGATCGTCACGTCGGCCTCGGGATGCCGCCCGATCGCTTTGGCGACCATCAGCGCGCGCGCATATTGATCCGAAGGGAGCCCCACTGCCTGCTGCGCATTGGCTTTCCAGTCGCTCGCGTCGGTCGAACCCCGGAAGCTCACCACATATTGGGCGCTCGTGCCGTCGCCGCGCAGATAGACGCGGGCACGAAAGGCGCTCTGCGGCGACGACAGGTCCTGCGGCGACAGGCCGATGCGCGCGAGATCGGTGTCGGTCGCCACGCGATAGCCCGGGGGCGGGGCAGGGATGTCATTGTAGACATCCTGCGCCAGAAGCGCGAGCTCGCGGGTGGCCGGGGCATCGATGCTTCCCGCCGTGAGCGGCACCGGTGCAACGCGGGCGACCTGCACCGGCGGCGCGGGCTGCTGCCAGGCCAGCGCCTCGCGCGCCGGGATCAGGTGCGACTGGAACTCGTTGCTCGCTGCCTCGCGCAACCGCGCGGCAACCGCACCCGAAGGTGTCAGGCTGGGCGATCGCAGGATAGGGTCGGGAGCAGTCATCCTGTCCTCATGCGCTGATCCGCGGCGGGCGGGCGTGTACACAGCCTCGATGCCATGGTCAGGTCGGGCTGTACCTAGACGATTCGTTTAGGCGTTCTAAGCGATCCGCTGAGTGTCGCCGCCGGGCGACCGTGCGACTTCTTGCAGCAAGAAAGGCCGATTTCCGGCCCTGACCAGCGCAAGAGGAGCATGGGGATGACCTCGATTTCCGCCAACGCCAATCTGGTGACCAACAGCAGCGCCCTGATGATGGTGGCAGGGATGCTCGCGGGTTCGTTCCGCCCGCTCGGTGCGGGGCCGCTGGCCTTCGCCATGCTCCCGTCCGCATTCGCCGTTCGCCTCGGCACGCTCGCGCAGGGCTCGGCGACGGGGCAGCTCCAGCAGACCGCCGGCTTCACGGCGCAGGTGACCGGCCAGAATACCGCGAAGATCGATCTCGGCGACGGCTATCGGCTGGAGATCGACGAGCGCAACAGCGAGATGACGATCTTCAACGAGAAGACCGGCCAGCGCACGCGCGTGTGGGGCGATCCGCACGTCGAAGTGAACGGCAAGCACCAGTTCGACTTCTACGGCACCACTACCTTCGAGCTGGAGAACGGCACCAAGCTCACGATCAACACCGAGCCGTGGGGCGCGAATCCCAATGCCTATGTCGCCAGCCAGGTGGTGATCACGCGCGGCGACAATGCCGTGGTGATCGACGGGATCAGCCAGAACCAGCTCGGAGACCTGTCGATCAGCGTCTCGACCAACGGCTATGCGCTCGATGCCGAGCATCGCGATGGCTTCACGGTGCACGAGGATGCGGCAGGCTGGCAGACCGAGTTCGGCCAGACCGTCACGCAGGCGGAGGCAGACATCACGCGGCCCGGCCAGCTCTACGGCCCGGGCAGCGAGGCGCTCAGCCTTGCCGAGATGGGCACCGCGATCGGCAGCTTCCTCTTCTTCGGCAGCCTGCTCGGGCTGAGCTTCGACGCCGGGGTGCGCGGGCAGGCGCGCGGGCTCGAATCGGCCAACGTCCTGCGTCAGCTCCTGCTGGCCTGAGGACAGAGCACCCGCCGGTCGGGGATTGCCCGGCCGGCCTGCTCGGTGAAAACCCCGATATGCGCAGCGATGGGCGGCGCTAGGCTGGGGCGGACATCGGCGAGGGGGGCACATGTACCGGCACGTTCTTATCTCCACCGACG
>DATLJJ010000264.1:0-9498 GCA_035538975.1 Sphingomonas sp.
GACCACGGCCCAGGCGATCGCGAGGCCGTCATAGGTCGATGTGCCGCGGCCCACTTCGTCGAGGATCACGAAGCTGCGCGGCGTCGCCTGCGCCAGGATCGCCGCGGTCTCGACCATCTCGACCATGAAGGTCGATCGCCCGCGCGCCAGATTGTCCGATGCACCGACGCGGCTGAACAGCCGGTCGACCAGCCCCAGCGTCGCCCGCGCCGCCGGCACATAGCTTCCCGCCTGCGCCAACACGGCGATCAGCGCGTTCTGGCGGAGGAAGGTCGATTTGCCGCCCATGTTCGGGCCCGTGACGAGCCACAGCCGCGAACTCTCGGAGAGCGTGCAGTCGTTGGCGACGAAACGCCCGCCCGCGCGTGCCACGGCGTCCTCGACCACCGGATGCCGACCGCCCTCGATCTCGAAGCACGCATGCTCGACCAGCGCCGGCCGGGCCCAGCCGCCCTCGGCGGCGCGTTCGGCGAGCCCCGCCGCGACGTCGATCCGCGCCAGCGCGTCGGCCGTCGCTGCCACCGCCTCGCGCCGTTCGAGCGCGCGGATCGTAAGCTCCTCCAGATGCGCGGCCTCGGCGGCGAGCGCGTGCGCGCCCGCCTGCGTCACCTTGACCGCGACTTCGTGCAGTTCGGGCGCGTTGAAGCGCACCGCGCCGGCGAGCGTCTGGCGATGGCTGAAGCCCGAATCCTGCTTCATCAGCGGATCGGCGGCGCGCGCGGGGACTTCGATGTGATAGCCGAGCACGCCGTTGTGCCGGATCTTGAGCGCCGCGATGCCAGTGCGCTGGCGATACTCCGCCTCCAGCACCGCGATCGCGCGCCTTCCGCCTGCGCCCGCGTCACGCAGCTCGTCGAGCGCGGCGTCATAGCCCTCGGCGATATAGCCGCCGTTCGCGGCATCTACGGGCGGTTCGGGGACGAGCGCGCGCGAAAGCAGGTCGATCAGCGCTCCGTGCCCGCGCATCTGCGGGATCAGCTCGGCGAGCAGCGGCGGCACGTCGGACAGCCCGTCCAGCCGTTCACCCAGCCGCCATGCCCCGTCGAGCCCGTCGCGGAGTTGCCCCAGATCGCGTGGCGACCCGCGCCCCGCCGCGATCCGCCCGAGCGCCCGGCCGATGTCGGGCAACGCGCGCAGGCTCCCGCGCACCATGTCGCGCAGCCCCGCGTCGTCGTGGAAGCGCTGGACCAGGTCGAGCCGCGCCTCGACGGTCGCGCGGCCCATCAGCGGCGCGGCGATGTCGGCGCCCAGCAGCCGTGCCCCTGCGCCCGTGACCGTCCGGTCGACGGCGTCGAGCAGGCTGCCCTTGCGCGTGCCCGCGGCGCTCAGCGTCAGCTCCAGGCTTTCGCGCGTCGCCGCGTCGATCGCCATGGTGGCGTCGGTGCGGCTCACGCGCGGCGGACGCAGGAAGGGGAGGGCGCCCTTGGCTGTATGGTCGAGATAGGCGACCAGCCCGCCCGCCGCCGCCAGCGCCGCGCGCGAGAAGCTGCCGAAGCCGTCGAGCGTCGCCACACCGAACAGCCGTTTCAATCGCGCTTCGCCGGCAGCGCTTTCGAAATCCACCTTCGGCCGCACTGCGGTCGCCAGTTCGGCGAAGTCCGAACCCTCGCCCACGATCGCCTCGGCGGGGTTGAGCCGCGCAACTTCTGCCGACAGCCGCTCCGCATCGCTCTCGACGATCTCGAAGCGTCCGGTCGAGATGTCGGCGCAGGCGATCGCCACCTGCCCGCCGGCCTCGCCGATCGCGGCGCACCAGTTCGCCGAGCGGCTGTCGAGCAGCGCTTCCTCGGTCAGCGTGCCCGCAGTCACCACGCGGACGATCGCGCGCGCGACCAGCGCCTTGGAGCCTGCGCGTTTTTTGGCTTCCTCGGGCGTCTCGGTCTGGTTGGCGATGGCGACGCGGTGCCCGGCCTTGATCAGCCGCGCGAGATAGGCCTCCATCGCGTGCACCGGCACGCCGCACATCGGGATCTTCTCGCCGTCATGCTCGCCGCGCGAAGTGAGCGCGATGTCGAGGCAGGCGCTGGCTATCTTCGCATCGTCGAAGAACAGCTCGAAGAAGTCGCCCATGCGGTAGAAGAGCAGGCAGTCCCCGGCCTCGGCCTTGAGCGCGAGATACTGGGCCATCATCGGGGTGGGGGCAGTCGCCATGCGCCACGGGGTTAGCCGAACCGCCCCGCCGATCAACACCCGCACCGGCTATTTCCTGGGGACAAGTGCGTTCCGCGCGCATCCCGATGATGGTAGCGCTATCATTTTTCCCAATCACCGTGTTGCGGCCCCCCGATGCCGCTCTTAAAGGACGTTGTTCAGGGAGAGATGCATGGCAGAGGAATCGAACGTCCAGTTCTCGGAGCGCGAGGCGCTGCTTTACCATTCCGAGGGCCGGCCGGGCAAAATCGAGATCATCGCGTCCAAGCCGATGGCGACGCAGCGCGACCTCGCGCTCGCCTATTCGCCGGGCGTCGCCGTGCCGGTCCGGGCGATCGCCGAGGATCCGGCGCTCGCCTATGACTATACCGCCAAGGGCAATCTCGTCGCCGTCATCTCCAACGGCACGGCCATCCTCGGCCTCGGCAATCTCGGCGCGCTCGCGTCCAAGCCGGTGATGGAGGGCAAGGCGGTCCTCTTCAAGCGCTTCGCCGACGTCGATTCGATCGATCTCGAGCTCAAGACTGAGGACGTGAACCGCTTCATCGACGCAGTCGAACTGCTCGAGCCGAGCTTCGGCGGCATCAACCTCGAGGACATCAAGTCCCCCGAGTGCTTCGTGATCGAGCAGACCCTCCGGGAACGCATGAACATCCCGGTGTTCCATGACGACCAGCACGGCACTGCGATCATCGCCGCGGCGGGGTTGATCAACGCGCTGCACCTCACCGGGCGCGACATCCGGTCGACGCGCATGGTGATGCTGGGCGCCGGCGCCGCCGCGATCGCATGCGCCGAGCTCATCAAGGCGATGGGGCTGCCGCACGACAATCTGCTGATGCTGGACCTCCACGGCGTGATCTACCAGGGCCGCGAGGAGGGGATGAACCAGTGGAAGTCGGCGCACGCCGTCGCCACCGACAAGCGCACGCTCGCCGACGCGCTCGACGGCGCCGACGTGTTCCTCGGCCTCGCCTCGGCCAATTCGCTCGCGCCCGAGCTGCTCAAGACGATGGCGCCGAAGCCGATCGTCTTCGCCATGTCGAATCCCGATCCGGAGATTCCGGTCCCGGTCGCCCGGGCGGCGCGGCCCGACGCGATCATTGCCACCGGCCGGTCGGACTATCCGAACCAGGTCAACAACGTCCTCGGTTTCCCCTTCATCTTCCGCGGCGCGCTCGACGTCCGCGCGACGACGATCAACGACGCGATGAAGATCGCCGCCGCCCGCGCGCTGGCCGAGCTCGCGCGTCAGCAGGTGCCCGAGGAAGTCGCGCTTGCGTACGGCGTCCAGCACAGCTTCGGCCCCGACTACATCATCCCCGCGCCCTTCGATCCGCGGCTGATGGAGGTCGTCCCCGCCGCCGTCGCGCAGGCGGCGATGGATTCGGGCGTGGCGACCAAGCCGATCGTCGACATGGCGGCCTATCGCCAGTCGCTTCGCGCGCGCCTCAACCCCACCACTTCGGTGCTCAGCCTCGCCTATGAGGGCGCCCGCGCGCACCCCAAGCGCGTGATCTTCGCCGAGGGCGAGGAAGAAGTCGTGCTGCGCGCCGCGATCGCCTTCAAGGAGGGCGGCTACGGCACCCCGGTGCTCGTCGGCCGCGAATCGGTGCTCGACAGCCTCCGGGCGCTCGGCGCCAACCCCGAAGAGTTCGAGCTCCACAACAGCGTCAATTCGCCGCTGGTGCCGGAGATGGTCGAGTTCCTCTACAAGCGCCTCCAGCGCCGCGGCTATCTGCGCCGCGACGTCGAGCGGATCGTCAACCGCGACCGCAATATCTTCGGCTCGCTGCTGCTCCAGCTCGGCCAGGCCGATGCGATGATCACTGGCGTCACGCGCACCTGGGCCGAGACGATGCGCCAGGTGAAGCGCGTGATCGACCCCGTGCCCGGCCGCATCCCCTTCGGCATCCACCTGCTCGTCGGCCAGTCGCACACCGTGTTCATCGCCGACACCACGGTCAACGAACGCCCGACCGCCGAGGAGCTGGCGACGATCGCCGAGGGCACCGCGCAGGTCGCGCGCCGCATGGGCCACGAGCCGCGCGTCGCTTTCCTGAGCTACTCCAACTTCGGCAACCCCGAGGGCCGCTGGCTCGACAATGTCCGCGGCGCGATCAAGCTGCTCGACGAGCAGGGTGCGGAGTTCGAATATGAGGGCGAGATGTCGCCCGACGTCGCGCTCAACCCGCGCCAGATGGCCAACTACCCCTTCGCGCGCCTCTCGGGGCCTGCGAACGTGCTGATCATGCCGGGGCTCCAGTCGGCCAACATCTCGGCCAAGCTGTTGCGCGAGCTGGGCGGCGATTCGACGATCGGCCCGATGCTGATCGGCATGGAGAAGCCCGTCCAGATCGCGCCGATGACGAGCACCGCCAGCGAGCTGGTCACGCTCGCGGTCCTCGCCGCCGGCGGCATCGCGCGCTGATCAAATCCTCCCCGAGCGCGGCCCGTCAAAGGTGCCGCGTCTCGGACGGAGTCTCCCACCAGAGATTGTCGCGCCCGTTCGAATATTGCACCGGCGCGGCCGCCAGCTCGGCGTCGGTCGCGTCGTCGAGCGACCCGAGGTTCACCGACACGAACGCCCCGCCGATCTCCGGCACGTCGCCCGAGCTGAACGGCGCACAGCCGCAGGTCGCGCAGAAGCGGTGGCTTCCCTGTCCGGTGCCGAACGAATAGTCGCTCAGCGCCGCCTCGCCCTGCAGCAGCCGGAAGGCGTCGGGCTTGATCAGCACCCCCCAGTTGCGCCGCTTGGTGCAGATCGAGCAATTGCACCGGCCCGTTCCCGCCTCCAGGTCGATGTCAGCCTCGAAGCGCACCGCGCCGCAGTGGCAGCTGCCATGATAGGTCTTGAGCATCGTCGATCTCCCTTTTCGGTTCAGGGGCTCGACATACTGCCACACTGCTGACAGCGTGCTGGCAGCAGCATGGCAGTAGAAGGCAGCATATGCCGGTCCGCTCCCTCGTCCGGGCACACGGCGCCGCCACTCTATGGGTGGCCGGGTGGGGGAGCGGGCCGGCACCGCGAGGAACCAACAAAGATGCGAAAGGCCGACCGTCTCTTTCAGATCGTCCAGATCCTGCGCCGCAGTGGCCGCCCGGTCACGGCCGAGGCGATCGCGGAGGAACTCGAGACGTCGAAGCGCTCGGTCTATCGCGACATCGCCGCGCTGATCGGCCAGCGCGTGCCGGTCCGCGGCGAGGCGTGGATCGGCTATGTGCTCGATCGCGGATTCGACTTGCCGCCGCTGATGCTCACTACCGACGAGATCGACGCCGTCGCGCTCGGTGCGCAATGGGTGGCGGGGCACGCCGATCCCGCGCTCGCCCGCGCCGCACGCGACGTGCTCGCCAAGATCGCGAGCGTACTGCCCGACGAGATGCGCCCCTTCCTCGAAGACCCCGCCGCGCGCACCCCGCCGGCCTTCCACGCGCCCGCCGACACGATCGACGCCGCCGCGCTGCGCACCGCGATCCGTGCCGCCCGCAAGGTCGCGATCCGCTACTCCGACGAGGCCGGCCGCGCGAGCGAGCGCACCGTCTGGCCGCTGGTGATCGGCTATCTCGACGCAGTGCGCGTCCTCATCGCCTGGTGCGAGCTCCGCCGCGACTTCCGCAGCTTCCGCCTCGACCGCATCGCGAGCGCGGATTTCCTCGACGATCGCATTCCGCACGATCCCGCCGCGCTGCGCCGCCAATGGCGCGCGACGCTGCAGCGGCACTAGCCTACAACATGCCGATCGTGTGCAGCCAGGTTTCGACCAGGGCTGGCCACCCGCCGATCGGCTTTCCCGTCGGCCTGAGCGCGAAACCATGCCCGCCCTGCGCGTAGATGTGCATCTCCACCGGCACCCCGGCCTCACGGAGCGCGAGGAAATAGACGATCGAATTGCGCACGTCGTCGACGGGATCGTCCTGCGCCTGCACGATGAACGTCGGCGGCGCCTTCTTGCTGATGTGGTTGCGCGGGTGAAGCTCCAGCGCGCCGCCGCCCCACAAGTGACCCGGGTAGAGCGAGACGCCGAAATCCGGACGGCTGCTCTCGCCATCCGCGGCATCGACCGGCGCGTAGCTCAGCTTATCGGCGTTGGTCACTTCCGCGACCAGATGCCCGCCTGCGGAGAAGCCGAGCACGCCGATCCTGTGGGGATCGATGGCGTATTCCCTTGCCCGGCTGCGCAGGATCGTCATGGCGCGCTGGGCATCCTGCAGCGCCATCGGCACCTCGGGAGTCTTGTGGCACTTGCAGGCGTCGTTCCAATGATGCGCGGAGCCGGGCACGCGGTATTTGAGAACGGCGCAGGTGATGCCCGTGGCCGTGAGCCAATCGCAGACCTCGGTGCCTTCCAGATCGATCGCCAGCGCGCGATAGCCGCCGCCGGGGAAGACCAGCACCGCCGCTCCACTGTTCCGGCCCTTCGCCGGGAACACGGTCATCGTCGGCCGCTCCACATTCTCGACCCAGGTCACCGGGCGCCCGGAGACGCCCTTGGTGCCGATGCGCACCCGTTCGGGCCCGGCGAGATCGGGCTTCGCGATCGCCAGCTCCTCCGGCCAGAGCGGAATCTGCTTCAGGCCGGCGCCGGGTTCCCATAGCGCCTGTCCGGGAGCAGGGGCAGGAGCGGGCGCCGGCCCCGCGGCAAGCGCCAACAGCATCGCGACGGCAAATGATCTGGCCATTCCGAGAGTCCCCCCGGCTCGTTCATGGCGCATTGTGCGGGGCGAGGGGCGTCACCCGCAAAGTATCAATTCTCGCGGGCGCCATGAATCGCATTCATGCTCAGGGCCTGCTGCGCGGTCTGCCGCGACTTCGCGCTATCCCTTCTGCGCCAGGTCGGCGTGGGCGCGATCCTCGGCAAGCAGCGCGCGCGAGCGGACGATCATGTCCACCCAGTCGGCAAAGGCATTTGCCAGCGTCAGGACGAGATCCTTGAGCGGACCGTCCTTCAGACACCCGTCTTCCTCGAACCTGTCGGGGCTCACTTGCCCCAGATACGCCTCCGGCTGCTGCATCACGGGCATGTTGAGGAAGACGCAGGCCTGCCGCAGCTGGTGATTCGCGCCGAACCCGCCGATCCCTCCCGGTGACGCGCTGACGATCGCCGCCGGCTTCTTGTCCCAGACGCTTGCGCCATAGGGACGCGAACCGACGTCGATCGCGTTCTTCAGCACGCCCGGCACGCCGCGATTATACTCGGGCGTGCAGAACAGCACGCCGTCGGCGGCGGCGATCTCCTTTCGAAAGCGGACATATTCCTCGGGGGGATCGCTGTCCGAGTCCTGGTTGTAGAGCGGCAAATTGCCGATCTCGACGATGTCGCAGTCGAGCTTGTCCGAAGCGAATTTGCAGATCGATCGCGCGATATGGCGATTGATGCTGTCCTTGCGGAGGCTGCCGACGACGATCGCGATCTTGTGGCGGGGCATGGGAAGGTTCCTTCCGGGCGTCTCCACCCAATGGCTGCGCGAGCCAAAAGGTTGCGGGTGCGGGCCCGGCAAAGGCGCCGGGCCCGCATGACGGGGTCAGGATTGCGCGGGGATGATCGTCGCCACGAGTGGATCCTCTTGCGGCTCCGCGCCGCGGATGAACCCGAGGATCTCGGGATTCACGACTTCCGGATGCGTCTGGCACAGGCCGTGCGGCAGGTCCTTGTAGGTTTTGAGCGTGCCCCTGCTGAGCAGCCGGGCCGACAGGGGGCCTGAGTCCGCATAGGGCACGATCTGGTCGTCCTCGCTGTGGATGACCAGCACCGGCACATCGATCCTCTGCAGGTCCGCGGTGAAATCGGTCTCGGAAAAGGCCTTGATGCATTCGTAGTGGGCCTTGGCGCTCCCCATCATGCCTTGCCGCCACCAGTTGCGGATCAGCCCTTCGGAAACTTTCGCGCCCGGCCGGTTGAAGCCGTAGAAGGGGCCGGTCGGTATATCGAGATAGAGCTGCGCGCGGTTGGCCGCGAGCGCGGCGCGAAATCCGTCGAACACCTCGATCGGCGTGCCGCCCGGATTGCTGTCCTTCCTGACCATGACCGGCGGCACCGCGTCGATCAGCACCGCCTTGGCGACTCGCCCGGGCTGGGCGCCGGCGACATAGCGGGTGACTTCGCCGCCACCGGTCGAATGGCCGATGTGGATCGCATCGCGCAGGTCCAGCGCCGTGACGAGATCGGTCACGTCGGACGCATAGGTGTCCATCTCGTTGCCCTCGCTGGGCTGGTCGGAACGCCCGTGGCCGCGCCGGTCGTGGGCGATCACCCGATATCCCTCCGCCAGGAAGAAGAGCATCTGATTGTCCCAGTCGTCGGCACTCAGTGGCCAGCCGTGGTGGAACACGATCGGCTGCGCGTTTGCGGGCCCCCAGTCCTTGTAGAAGATCCGGGTGCCGTCTTTGGTCGTGACATAGGCCATGGGATGGATCCCTTGCGCGTCTTGCCGGCCATCAGGACCGGCGCCGTCGTCTCCGTGACAGGGCAGATCGTGGGATGTTGATGGTTCGTCGCACGCTTCGACTCGGTCGCGGGACGCAACAAGGGTAGCAGTTCAGCCGTCACCGGTCACGGCGAGATCGGGGCGACCGCGGGCGGCGGGCCCGCGTCATTCGAAGGCGAGCAGGTCGCCCGGCTGGCAGTCGAGTTCGCGGCAGATGGCCTCGAGCGTCGAGAAGCGGATGGCCTTGGCCTTGCCGGTCTTTAGGATCGACAGGTTGGCCAGCGTGAGGTCGATCCGCTCGGAAAGCTCGGTGAGCGTCATCTGCCTCGCCTGAAGCAGGGCGTCGAGCTTGACGGTGATCGCCATCAGACCGTGCCCTCCAGATCTTCGCGCATCGCGGCGCCATGCCGGAAGACGCGGGCAAGGAGGAACAGCGTGAGCGCGAGCGCGAAGCCGCCGAAGGGGACGTAAGGCGAGCCCTTCAATTGCGGAAGATAGGGAGCGAGCCACACGGCCAGCGGCGCAATGGCGAGAATCAGGACGCTGCTGCCCAGCGCGAGCCACGCCATGCGGCCGAGGCGATCGGCATTTTCGGGCACGAACGGGTCGCCGCCCGCCACGGTTTCGATGATCCTGCGAAGCTCGACGGCAAATCGAAGGCAGAGATAGAGTTCCGCCACGCTGATGATGGCAATTCCCGCGATCGCCAGACGGGCACCTTCCGGCGCGGCGGCGAGTCGGGCTGCTATCGTTTCCTCCGGCGCGAGCATCAGCACTGCCGATGCGGCGAGGGCGATCGCCATCGTGAAGGCGATGACGACGACGGCAGCTCGCAGGGCGAGCCGGGCTGCAACCAGAAGCGGGTCGTGTCTGGCAATGTGCGACATGGCGTTGGCCTTTCGATCGGCATCGCGCTCT
>DATLJJ010000265.1:0-1912 GCA_035538975.1 Sphingomonas sp.
GGCTATATCGACTATGATCCTGCTGCCGAGCGCTTCAGCCTCTCGCCCGAGCAGGCGATGGTGTTCGTGGTGCCCGACAGCCCGGTCTATCTCCCCGGCGCGTTCGAGCTTGTGGCAGCGATGATCGAGGCAGAGTCGAAGGTCGAGGAGTGTTTCCGCAAGGGTACGGGCGTGCGCTGGGGGGACCACGCCGGATGCCTGTTCTGTGCGACCGGAGCGTTTTTCCGTCCGGGTTATGTCAACAATATCGTCCAGGCGTGGATCCCCGCGCTCGACGGCGTGGAGGCGCGGCTGCGCGCTGGCGCCAGGGTGGCGGATGTCGGCTGCGGGGTAGGCTTCTCGACCCTGCTGATGGCGGAGGCCTATCCGGAGAGCCACTTCGTCGGCTTCGACTTCCATGCGCCGTCGATCGAGGAGGCACGGCGTCATGCCCGCGAACACGGCCTCGACGATCGCGTCCGCTTCGAAGTCGCCAACGCCAAGGATATCGCGGAGGTCGGCTTCGATCTCATCACCATGTACGATTGCCTGCACGACATGGGCGACCCACGGGGCTGCGCGGCGCACATGCACCATATTTTGGCCGAGGGCGGCAGCTGGATGATCGTCGAGCCCATCGCCGGCGATACGCCCGCGCAGAACATGAACCCGGTCGGCCGGCTCTACTACAATGCCTCGACGATGATCTGCGTCCCGACCTCGCTCGATCAGGAGGTTGGTGAGGGCCTCGGTGCGCAGGCGGGCGAGGCGCGGCTCAGCGAAGTGATCCGCGATGGCGGTTTCGCCACCGTGCGGCGCGCGACCGAAGGGCCGTTCAACATGGTGCTGGAAGCGCGCTGAAAGTCAGCCGATTTCGAAGGCAGTGATGATAGGACAGGGCCCGACGGTTCCTGCCCCGCATTCCCGCGCCAGCTTGCGAAGCGAATCCCGGGCGTGCGTCAGCTCGGCGATCTTCAGGTCGAGCGCGGCGATGCGCTCGCGCGCCAGCTCGCGGGCACGGGCGCGATCGTCGGTGGCGTCGAGCGCGAGCAGCTCTGCGATCTGGTCGAGCGTGAAGCCCGCCGCCTGCGCCGACCGGATGAAGCGCAGCCGCCGTACGTCCCGGTCGGAGTAGCGCCGCACCCCGCCCATATAGCCGCGGTCGGGCTCGGCGATCAGGCCACGACGCTGGTAGTAGCGGATCGTCTCCACGCCTACGCCACCCGCCTGCGCGAGCTTGCCGATGGTCAGTTCCGCCATGCCTTGACTCCGTACCATGGTACGGACGCTATATGGGCTCGCATGACAGCGAATGCAAAGCGGGCGGTGCTTTACCGCATGGTCATGGCCGATCACTTCTGCCCCTGGGGACTGCGCGCGTTCGACCTGCTGCGCCGCAAAGGGTTCGAGGTCGAGGACCGCCACCTCACCACGCGCGGCGAGGTCGATGCGTTCAAGGCCACGCACGGCGTGTCCACGACCCCGCAGGTCTTCATCGATGGGGCGCGGGTCGGCGGATACGACGATCTGCGCCGTCATTTCGGGCTCAAGGTGCGCGATCCCAAAGCGCCGACTTACACGCCTGTGATCGCGCTGTTCGGCATGGCTGCAGCGATGGCGCTGGCGGCAAGCCAGGCGGCGACGGGCACGCCCTTCACGCTCCAGGCGCTGATATGGTTCGTCGCCTTCGCCATGTGCCTGCTCGCGCTGATGAAGCTGCGCGACGTGGCGAGCTTCTCCACCATGTTTCTGGGCTATGATCTACTGGCGAAGCGCTGGCTGCCCTATGCCACCATCTATCCCTTCGCAGAGGGTCTGGCGGGCGTGCTGATGGCGGCCGGGGTGCTCACCTGGTTTGCGGCACCGCTCGCGCTGTTCATCGGCAGCGTGGGCGCGGTCTCGGTGTTCAAGGCAGTCTATGTCGACAGACGCG
>DATLJJ010000266.1:0-2247 GCA_035538975.1 Sphingomonas sp.
CCGAATATCGCGTTCCAGCGATCGGTGCTCAGCGGTACCACCGGTTGCAACGGCTTCCGGGGCAGCTATCGCGTCGAGGGTGGCGCCATGATCGCGGGTCCGCTCGCCACTACCAGGCGCGCCTGCCAGCCCCCGGTGAACCAGCAGGAGCAAAGATTGCTCGCGCTGCTCGGCAAGCGGCTGACCACGAGCCGCAACGGCGACCGGCTGGTGCTGACGGCACCAAACGGCCAGACGCTGGTGCTGACGCCCGTTCCGCGCCGCTGAGGGCGGTCGCTATTCGGCGGCTTCCGCCTCGGGCGGCTCGGGGAGGCCCGCCGCTTGCACAGCTTCGTCGGCAGCGGGCAGCAGCTCTACCGACGGCGCCTTGGCGATCACGTCGACGCTGTCGATGCTGTCGAGGCTGGCATTGCCCGTGTCGACGTTGAGCGCCTGGAAGCGGCGCGCGGAGACCAGCACCCGGCCTTCGAAGCTGGCGACGAACTTGTTGTAGTTCTCGACCGCGCTGTTGAGCCCGCCGCCGACGCGCCTGAGGTGCCCCGCGGCGGTCGCGAGCCGCTCGTACATCTCCTTGCCGAGCTTGCCGACCTCGCGTGCATCCTCGGTGAGCTTCTGCTGACGCCACATCGAAGCGACGGTGCGCGCGAGCGGCAGGAAGGCCGAGGGGCCGGCGATGATCACGCGGTTGCGCGCAGCGCGCTCCCAGAGCTCCATGTCGACCTCGAGCGCACTCGACAGGAAATTGTCGCCGGGGATGTACATGATGACGAAGTCGGGCGCCTTTTCGAACTGCGCCCAATAGGCCTTGCGGGACAGCGCCTCGGCATGGTTGCGAACCGCGCGGGCGTGCGCGGCGAGCGCCGCCTGACGATCCTCCGCGGAAGTAGATTCGGCTGCCTGCAGATAGGCATCGAGCACACACTTCACATCGACTATGAGCTGCTGATCACCCGGCAGACGGATGATGAAGTCGGGGCGGAGCGCGCCGTCCTCGGTCGCGACCGAGACCTCGGCCGCGAAATCGACATGGCCGTCTAGCCCGGCGAGCTCGATCAGGTTGCGGAATTGCTGTTCGCCCCAACGGCCGCGCGTCTTGGGCGCAGCGCGAAGAGCATTCACCAGCTTGGCCGTCTCTGTGCGCGTCTCGCCGAGCCCGGCCTGCACCGCGGAGATCGCTTCCTTGAGCGCGCCATAGCTGTCGTTGCGCTCCTTCTCGACGCGCTGGAGCCCTTCCTCATAGCGCTTGAGGGTGGACTCCACCGGCTGGAGCAGCGCCTTGAGCTTGGCTTCGTTCTGCTCGCCGGATTGAGTGAAGCGCGCCTCGGCGCGCTCGAGGAAAGCCTTCTGGGTTTCGCCCAGCATGGTGCTCGCCAGCTCTCTGAACTGGCCCGCCATCATCTCGCGCGCGCCCTTGAACTCGGCGAGCCGCTCCTCGAAGGCGTCGGCCTTGGCGCGCAGCTCGGTGAGCTGGAGGCGCGCGACGTCGCGTTCGTCGCGCAGCTCCGCCATTTCCTCGCACAGCGCCGGGACCTCGCGCGCGCGCTCCTCGGCGACGGCGAGATCGGCGATCGCCGCCTTGAAGTCACCCGCATAGCGGTCCCGCTCGGAGCGAAGCTCGGCGACCCCGCGCGATGCGAGAAGCCAGCCCAGCGCCAGTCCGCCGAGCAGCGCAACAAGGATCAACACAATCGCCAGGGGTTCCACCGCCGCCTCCAAGAACAGAGCGCGAACCTATAGGGCGAGGGATTCGGGAGCAAGCGGAACATGACACAGCGCCGGGCCGTTGGCCGCAAAAGCCCATCAGGAGAGCGTCATGTCCATCGCCGAGATGATCAAGTCGCATCCGGACGTTGCCGGAAATTACAACGAGCCGCTCGCTCTGGCCGTGCGCGACGCGATGTTCTGCTCCGCCATCTGCACAAGCTGCGCCGACGCGTGCCTGGCCGAGCCGCACGTCGAGAAGATGCGCCAGTGCATCCGCACCGACCTCGACTGCGCCGATGTGTGCACCATGCTCTTCAAGGTGGCGACGCGGCGCACCGGATCGAACGAGGCGCTGATCCAGTCGGCGCTTCGGCTCTGCATCGAGGCCTGCGAGATCTGCGCCGCGGAATGCGAGCGCCACGACCATGATCATTGCCGCCGCTGCGCCGAGATGTGCCGGGAATGCGCGGAGGACTGTCGCAAGGCGCTGGAGACGTTTGGATGAAAACGCGCCTGCTCCTGCTTGCCGGCGCCGCGCTGGCG
>DATLJJ010000267.1:0-11666 GCA_035538975.1 Sphingomonas sp.
CCCGGCGTCGTCGCGCCGGTGCGGGAGATGCCCAGATCGGCCATCGTGGAGTCGAAGCTCATCGTCAGCGTCCCAGCTTGAGGGTGTCGACGATCAGCGACTTGGCGGTCTGCATCACTTCGACATTGTTCTGGTAGGTGCGCGAGGCCGCGAGCATGTCGACGAGCTCGCGGGTCTCATCGACCGCGCTCTCCCAGACATTGCCCTCGGCGTCGGCGAGCGGATTGCCCGGATCGTAGCGCTTGGTCGGCTCGGCGCCGGCGGTGACGACCTGCTCGACGTCCACCGTCGCCATGCCGCTCGCCTCGTCGAAGGCAGTGCGGAACACCGGCTTGATCGTGCGGTAGGCGGCCTGGGCGCTGGAAGCGACCGTGCCGGCGTTTGCGAGGTTGGAGGCAGTGGTGTTCATGCGCACGAGCTGCGCGCTCATCGCGCGGCCCGAGACCTGGAAGATCGAAAGCGGCTGGTCGCCCATGCTCATTCTCCCCTGAGCGCGCGGGTGATGGTGGAGATGCGGCCGTTCAGGAACGCGAGCGTCGTCTGATAGGCGACCGCATTCTCGGCGAAGGCGGTCTGCTCGGTGGCGAGCTCGACGGTGTTGCCGTCCTGGCTCGGCTGGAGCGGCACGCGATAGAGCGTCGCGGCGTCGATGCCGGCGTCGCCAGCACCGCCCTGGGCCTCGATTCCGGCCAGCGCGGCGCGGAAGTCGATGTCCTTCGCCTTGTAGCCAGGGGTCGAGGCGTTCGCGATGTTCGACGCGAGCATCCCCATGCGCTGCGAACGCACCGCGAGCGCTGCGCCATGAACGCCGAAAAGGCCATCGTCGGACATCGTGCCAGTCTCCCGCACAAAGGTTCGCGGGTGATACTGCAATGGCCGTGCCAATTTGTTTCGGGGGTGCGGCAATGCCTGCTGCGGCCGGGACGACGGCAAGATCTTGCCGGTGGCGGCAATCGGGTGCCGGGTCGGAGGGGGTACATCGGCTGCTGCCCGCTCCTTAAGTCCTCCCGGAGGGGGAGAGGGACCGCCGAAGGCGATGGAGGGGTGGTTTCGGCAAGCGACATCGCAAGTGGAGAATACCCCTCCACCAGCTTCGCTGGTCCCCCTCGCCCCTCCGGGGGAGGATCGGGAATTCCCAACTGGCCCGCGCCTTGCAGCTTACCCGCGCATGGACCTGAATGCATTCCCGGGGCTCGCGCCCTTTCTCGATCCCGTCGCGCTCGCCATCGTCGGCGGGGGGACTGCGGCGGGGGTGGTGCTGCGCACGCCCTTCACCGACCTGATCCGCGGCCTCGTGGCGCTCCGCGTGCTCGGCCGGCGGCGGTTCGATGCCGGGCCGTTGCTCGAGCAGACGGCGGCGCTGGCACGTATCGCGCGGCGCCACGGGCTGATCGCGCTCGATCGCACCACGATCGCCGATCCGGACATCGCCGCTGCCGTCGCGGCCTGCGTCGACGGTGCCGCGCCAGAGGCGGTCGCGGCGCTGCTCGACGAGCGCCTCAGCGTCCGCGCCGAGCGCCACCGCGCCGCGGCGGAGGTCTGGGCCGGCGCCGCCGAGCTCGCGCCCGCCATGGGGATGATCGGCACGCTGGTCGGGCTGGTCCAGATGTTCACGGCGATGCGCGACCCAGCCGCGATCGGCGGAGCGATGGCGGTGGCGCTGCTCACCACGCTCTATGGCGCCGTGCTCGCGAGCCTGGTCGCCTATCCGGTCTCCGCGCGGCTACGCCGCCATGCCCGGCACGAGGCGCAGGAGCGCGCCCGGCTGGCGGCGCCGCTCGCCGCGCTGGCCGCGATCGAACCGCCGCGCCGCCGCAACTTGCGGGACATCGCGGCATGACGTCCGACATCCTCGATACGCCCGCCCGACCCTTGTGGCTCACGACGCTGGCGGACCTTTCGCTGCTGCTGGTGGGCTTCTTCGTCTTCCTTCAGGCGAACCGGGTCGAGCCGGGCGTGCTCGCCGCGGGCTTCCGCGCCGGCTTCGGCATCGAGCAGGTGCCGGCTATGCCCGTCGAGGCGGCGGAGGTTCGCTTCGGACCCGGTTCGGCCGTGGCGACCGATGTATCCGCCGCGCTCGCCTGGGCGCGCAGCGCGGCGCGCGATCCACGCACGCGACTGGTAATTCAAGGTCAGGCCGAGGGGGGCGCCGACGTCGATGCCGCGACCGGCAGCGCCGCGATCCTTGCCGCCGACCGCGCACGCGCCGTCGCCGCGCTGCTCGTCCGTGCCGGGGTCGTGACGCCCGGCCGCATCCATATTTCCACCGGCGCCGGCCACGCCCGCGCGCTGCTCACGCTCGGCTTCGACGGAGGGCGGCAATGATCTGCCGCCCGGCAACTGGTGCTTGCCGCTTCGTTCACAGGGAGATTCCCATGCTGCTCATCGTGGCCCTCGCCACTGCCGCGCCCGTCGCGGCGCAGGACTTCCAGCAGACCGCGGCGCTGGACACGATCGTCGCCCAGTTCACCGGCAAGGCGGTGGGCGAGGAAGGCGGCGCGCGCACCGAGATCGACAAGCGGCTGCGCCTCGCGCGCTGCCCGGCGCCGCAGCTCGAATGGCGCAGCCCCGCGCGCGACGCCGTGGTGGTGCGGTGCATGGCACCGGCGTGGCGGATCTTCGTGCCTGTCATCGCAGTGCCGCAGCCGAAGCCTGCACCCGCCACGGCTGCCGTCGCGCCGCCTCCCGTCAAAGCCGAGCCGGTGATCCGCCGCGGCGATCCGGTGACGGTGGAGGCGGGCTCCGATGGCTTTTCGATCACGCGCGACGGGATCGCGATGAACGACGCGGCGCCCGGGGCCCGGCTCGCCGTGAAGGTCGACGATCGCAAGCCCCCGCTCCAGGCGATCGCCGTCGAGCCCGGGCGGGCGCGGCTGCCGGGAGGGAAATGAAATTTTTCGTTAAAGTCCGCGCCCGCCCGGCCGTTTCATGCATTGCAGGCAAATTGGCAGGATAGCGGCAATGGTGGATCCCATCGGCATCAAGGCAGGCGCGGTCGTCGACCGTGGCGCTGTGCCCGTGGGTGCGTCCGGGGCCGTCGCGGCGGTGCAGCCCGCCGCCCGTCCGGACAAGATCGTGGAGTCGATGGCGGCCGAGTTCTCGAGCGCAATGGCCTCCGGGGCGCCCGTGGATGGCGCCCGCGTGGCGGAGCTGCGCGCGGCGATCCGCGCCGGCCGCTTCGCCGTCTCTCCGCAAGCGATCGCCGAGCGGATGCTCGCGATGAAACAGGATTGGAGCGGCCGATGACCAGGCGGAATGCACTGATCGCGCTGATCGAGGGCCTCCATGCGGAGATCGCCGCGCTGAAGGCGAACGATGCCGCCGCGCTCGAAGCGGCGACCGCGGCCAAGCTCGTCGCGATCGATGCGATCGCGCGCCACGAGGGCGAGCCTGCCACCCCGGAAGTGGAGGAGCTCGCCGCCGAGGCCTATCGGCTCAACGAGACCTGCCGCATCTATGTGAACCTGATGGCGGCAAATGTTCGCCGCCGCCTGCAGCTTCTTTCCGGTCAGTCGGCGCCGGCCTATCGCCCGGGGACCTACGCGCTCGCCTGAGCGCAGACTGGCACGCTCCTTGCTGATCCTGCCCGCATCATGGGCAACCGGATCGGCATTCGATGAGCGTAGCATCGGTCAACGCCAGCACCAGCATCCAGACGGCGATCGCCGCGGCGAGCCGCAAGACCGGCATCGACTTCAATTATCTCCTCGGTCAGGCGCAGGTGGAGAGCGGGATGCGCGCCGATGCGCGCGCCGCCAGCTCGAGCGCCACCGGCCTCTACCAGTTCATCGAGCAGAGCTGGCTCGGCGTGGTCAAGGACCATGGCGCGGAGCATGGCCTCGGCTGGGCGGCCGAATCGATCCGGCGTACCGCCAGCGGCCGCTTCGTGGTGAGCGACGCCGCCGCGCGCCGCGCCATCCTGGACATGCGCAAGGACCCGGGCACCGCCGCGCTGATGGCCGCCGAGCACGCCGCCGACAACAAGGCCGCGCTCGAGGACCGGCTCGGCCGGCCGGCGACCGGCACCGACCTCTATATGGCGCATTTCCTGGGGCAGGGCGGCGCGGCGCGCTTCCTCTCGGCGATGGCGCAGGACCCCGGGCGCAGCGGGGCGAGCCTGTTCCCGGCCGCCGCGCGCGCCAATCGCGGCGTCTTCTTCACGGCGAACGGCCAGCCGCGCTCGCTGTCCGAAATCTACAATCGCTTCGCGGGCAAGCTCGACAAGGGCGCCGCGGCAGTGGGTGCCGAAGGCAGCGCGTCCGACGCGCTCGACGACATGAACCAGGCGCTCGACCTGTTCGGCGCGAGCATCGGCGACACCGAAGTGGTGCTCGGCAACGGCGCGGTCGGTGGCGATCGCCACTGGATCGAGACCACGCTCGCCCAGCTCCAGTCCTCGCGCCGGCCCGCCGCCGATGCGCTGCCCGGCGGTACCAGCCCGCTGCGGCCCACGCCCGAGACCGCGCGTCTCGCCTATCTGATGCTTGCCAAGCTGGGGGCCTGAGTGACCGTAATGACGCTTCCCTCCGGCTTCGCGCCGGCCGTCCGGGGCTTCGCGCTTCCGGGTGCGATCCTGCTGCTCGTCGCGCTGATGGTAGTGCCGATCCCGGCGCTGATGCTCGACGCATTCTTCATCATGAACATCATGATCAGCCTCGCGGTGCTGATGGTGGCGCTCAATGCGCAGAAGCCGCTCGACTTCTCGGCGTTCCCCAGCGTGCTGCTGTTCGCCACGCTGTTCCGCCTCGGCCTCAACGTCGCCTCGACGCGCGTGGTGCTGGGGCAGGGGCATGAGGGCACTTCGGCGGCGGGCCACGTCATCGAAGCGTTCGGCACCTTCCTGATCGGCGGCGACTATGTTGTCGGCCTGCTCGTGTTCGCGATCCTGGTGATCATCAACATGATCGTGGTGACCAAGGGCGCGGGCCGCGTATCCGAAGTCTCTGCGCGCTTCACGCTCGACGCGCTGCCCGGCAAGCAGATGGCGATCGACGCCGATCTCAATGCCGGATTGATCACTCCCGACGAGGCGCGCGCACGCCGCGTCGAAGTGGCGACCGAAGCCGATTTCCACGGCGCGATGGACGGTTCGTCCAAGTTCGTGAAGGGCGATGCGATCGCCGGGCTGCTGATCCTCGCGATCAACATCATCGGCGGGCTGATCCTGGGTCCGGTGAGCCACGGGCTTTCGCTCGGCGAGGCGGCGCAGACCTATATCCAGCTGGCGGTGGGCGACGCGCTGGTGGCGCAGATCCCCGCGCTGCTGCTCTCGATCGCCGCCGCCGCGATCGTCACCCGCGTCAGCTCGTCGCACGACCTAACCGGGCAGATCGGCAGCCAGTTCGGCAGCCACAAGACCTGGGCGCCGGTTTCGGGCATCCTCGCGCTGCTCGGGCTGATGCCCGGCATGCCGCATCTGGTGATCCTGCCCGCCGCTGCCGCGGCCGGCTTCGCGGCATGGAAGCTGCGCCGCATCGCGCACCGCCCGCCGCCGCCCGCACCGCCGGCCGAGCCCGTCGATCTCTCGAGGATCGGCTGGGAGGAAGTCACCGACAATCTCCAGGTGATGCTCGACATCGGCTATGGCCTCGTGCCGCTGGTCGACGAGCGTCGCGGCGGGCCGCTGATGGGACGGATCACCGGCGTGCGGCGTCAGCTCTCGAAGGAATTGGGCTTCGTCGTGCCGCAGGTGCGCGTGCGCGACGACATCAACCTCGCGCCCTTCACCTATCGGATCGTCATCGGCGGCGTGGTCGCGGGTGAGGACAATGTCTCGCCTGACGAGATGCTGGCGATCGACACCGGTCAGGTGGTGGGCAAGCTTCCGGGCAAGCCGGCCAAGGACCCGACGTTCGGGCTCGACGCAGTCTGGGTGCCGGCGGGCGACGCCGACGCGGCGACCGCAGCGGGCTATCTGGTGGTCGATCCGGGCACGGTGATCGCCACCCACCTCAACCAGTGCCTGATGCAGAATGCCGCCGACCTGCTCGGCCCGGACGAAGTCCAGGCGCTGCTCGACGGCCTCAAGGACCGCGCCGGCGCGCTGGTCGCGGCGCTCTGCCCGCAGCCGGTGCCGCTCACCACGCTCACGGCGGTGCTGCGCGGGCTGCTGGCAGAGAACGTCCCGCTCAAGGAATTCCGCCGCATCGCCGCGGCGATCGCCTCCGCCGCGCAGAAGACGCTCGATGCCGAAGAGCTGCTCGAGCTGATCCGCCCGGAACTCGGGCCGCTGATCATCCAGCGGCTGTGCGGCGTGCGCGAGCCGCTGCGCGTGATGACGCTGGAGGGGCAGCTCGAGGGATTGCTCGGCCAGGCGCTGCGTTCGGATCCTTCGCGCCGCCACACGATCGAGCCCGAGCTCGGCCGGCGCATCCTCGACGCGCTCCAGCGCGCCGCCCAGCCGATGATCGCCGAGGCACGGCCCTTCGCGCTCGTCGTCCAGCCCGCGATCCGCGTCGCGATCCGCAAGCTGGTCAGGACCGTCCTTCCCGACACACCGGTGATGAGCTTCTTCGAAGTGCCTGAGGACAAGGCCGTCGAAGTCGTCGCGGTGATCGGCGCACCGGAGGCGCTCGCCGCATGAACGCCTATAGCCCCAGGAAATTGAAGCACATGGCCTCGCTCGCGGTCTCTCCGCTCACCTATGCCCCCGATACCAGCCCGCGCGATGCCGAGGCGCTGGTGCGCAGCCATCTGCCGCTGGTGCGGCGCATCGCCTGGCACATCCATGGGTCGATGAGCACGCTCGTCGAGGTCGAGGACCTGATCCAGGTCGGCATGGTCGCGCTGATCGAGGCTGCGAACGGCTTCGAGGACCGCGGCGAGGCGAGCTTCGAGCAATATCTCGCGACGCGCCTGCGGGGTGCGATGATCGACGAGCTCCGGCGGCAGGCGACGCTGACGCGCGGCGCGATGCGGCGGCGGCGGGCCTATCAGCAGGCCGTGGCGGCGCTTTCCGCGGGTCTCGGGCGTTCGCCCGGCGACGACGAAGTGGCGGAGAAGCTCGGCGTCACGCCCGAGAAGCTGCGCGCGGAATATGCGAGCGCGGAGGCGGTGCGCTTCGATTCGATCGACGATTGCTATTCGGACGAATCGCCCTGGTTCATGGCCGAGGGGCCCGATGCCTTCGAGCAGCTCGCCGAGGCGGACCTTCGCGGCGCGCTGGTCGCCGCGATCGCCGGGCTGCCGCAGCGCGAGGCGCAGGTGGTGCAGCTCTATTATGTCGAGGAACTGAACCTCGAGGAGATCGGCCAGGTGCTGGGCGTCGGCGCCGCGCGCGTCTGCCAGATCAAGGCCTCGGCGCATGCGCGGCTGAAGCGCGCGCTCCAGCGCCGGCTGGGCTGAGCCCGCAAAAGGAAACGGCGGCCTCTCCGGAGAGAGGCCGCCGCCGTGGAGTGCGAGGGAGCACCCAACCCGATCAGAAGCGGAAGCTTGCGCCCGCGCGATACTGACGACCGATCAGGCCCGAATAGTGCCAGGTCGTCATGAAGTTCGGCGCGCTGGAATAGGCGGCCGGAGCGACCGGCGCCCGCGCGTCGAGCAGGTTCTTCACGTTGAAGAAGAAGCTGAACTGGTCGTTCGGCCGCATCGTCACGTTCAGGTCGTTGCTGATGAAGCTGTTGACGTGGCAGAACTTGTTGAAGTCGGGCCCGTCGTTCGGCGCCTTGTAGAGCGATGCCGAGCAATCGGTGGTGTAGTTCGGACCCGCCTGCTGATCGGTCGAGACCGCCTTGATCCGGTTGACGAAATAGGTCGTCAGGCTGATCGAGACGTCGCCGAAGTCGAGCGTGTTCTGCCAGTTGCCGCGCCAGTCCGGCGTGCCGTTGCCCGACGACAGATCGTACGGACCCATGGTGCCGGCATATTTCTGCACGCCGTTGGCGACGTGCAGGTCGTACTTGAAGACGTGAGTCGCCTCGATGCGGCTGGTGAAATGGACGCCCGGCGCGATGTCGAGGTTCGCGGTTGCCGCCAGATCGATGCCCGAGGTGATCGCATAGTTCGCGTTCACATAGGGCACGTTGATGATCAGCACGCGCGGCAGGGCGTTCGGGAACAGCGGATCGATGCCGTCGACCGTGTTGACCGAATAGCCCGGGTCGACCGCCGCGACCGCGGCCTGCGCCGCGGCGAGGTTAGCCGCGCCGAAATAGGCGCTGACCGCCTTGCCGATGTCCGGACCCGAGACGATCAGGTTGGACTTCTTCACGTTGTAATAGTCGGCAGTGAAGCTCAGCCACTTGACCGGCTGGAAGATCACGCCCGCGGTGAAGCTGCGCGAGATTTCCGGCTTCAGGTCCGGATTGCCCGCGACGCCGCGACCGAGCGAATAGGGCAGGTTGTACGCATTGCCGCCGGTCGTGCAGCTCGTGCCGCTGGCGGCGCCACCGTGCGCGATCTGGAAGTTGCACGGCGGCGTGGTGGTCACGAAGCCGGCGTACTGGCTGCGCGGGCCCGATTCGGCGAAGGTCGGAGCGCGGAAGCCCTCCGAATAGGTGCCGCGGAACGCCAGCTCCTTGATCGGCGTGAACTTCGCGCCGATCTTCGGCGAGAAGTGGCTGAAGCCCTCCGAATAATGGTCGTAGCGGCCCGAGGCGCTGACATCGAGAACGTCGAGGATCGGCGCGTCGAGCTCGAAATAGCCCGCCGCGACGGTATGCTCGCCGAACGCCGAGGCCGTGGTGAGGCCATAGGTGTCGAGCGCCGCGTTCTGGTTGTTGTTCTCCAGCATCTCGTGACGGACCTGGCCGCCGATCGCGAGCTGGAGCGGACCGCCGGGAAGCTCGAACAGCGTCTTGCTGACCGAAGCGTCGACGCCATACATTTCCGAGTGCGACGGCGTCGTCTTGTCGGGCGAGAGCGCGTCGCGCACCGCCTGGCTGTTCGACGCCGGGTTCACGAAATTGTACGAGCCCGTGTTGATCGCCTGGCGCAGCGCCGCGATGTTGATCAGGCCGTGCTGGGTGATCTCGAGCTCGTCACGGGCGTAGACGCCCTCGACGCGCCAGTCCCAACCCCCGGCGAAGCTGCCGGTGAGGCCGCCGGTGAAGCGGTAGATCTCATTGGTGCGATCGCTGCCCGCGGGAATGTCGCCGAACATGTAATAGATGCGCGCGGCGCCGTTGCCGGCGTAGTTCGCCGCGGTCGGGTCGGTGCTGGTGAAGGCTGCCGCATAGGGGTTGTTCGGGTTGAGGCGCCGATCCGCAGCGGTCGCGCAATTGTTGCCCGACGCGCAGACATAGACCGGCAGCACCACGCCCGGGTTGCTCGTCGCGACGAGCGGGTTGGCGCCGAAGGGCTGGGTCTGGCGGATCGCCGAGCGGATGCTCTTGATGCTGACGTAGCTGCGGCTGTAGCTGCCGGTCAGATAGCCCTCGACATTGTCCGCGACGCGGACGCTCAGGCGGCCGTTGACCGAGTAGCGCTCCTGGAGCGGCTGGAGCTGCTTGTACATGTCCTCCAGGTTGTACTTGCAGCCGGTGCCGCGGGCGCCGCCGGTGGTCAGCGTGTAGGTGCCGGTCGAGCAGTTGGCGATGCCGAGCGCGGTGTAGTTGCTGAAACCCGTACCGCTAGCGAAGGGGGTGGTGCCGCCCGACAGCGGATTGTTGAGGTCGGTCTGGTTGACGCGGACGACATAGGCGGTCGGCACGTTGGTGGTCAGCGAGCCGTCGGCGGCGTTGCCGTCGTTGCCGCCGATCGCGGTGAGGTCGCGGTTGTTGTAGGGGAAGCCGCGGCTGTGGTTGGTGACGCTGCCGTCGCGCTGATATTCGCCGTTGATGTAGAAGTTCCAGTTGGCGTTCTCATAGTCGCCGAAGCCGACGGTGAGATCGCCACGGACGTGACCCGCATCGCCCTGCTCGGCGACGCCGCCCTCGAAGGTGCCCGCGACGCCGTTGAACTGCTTCTTGAGGATCAGGTTGACCACGCCGCCGATCGCGTCGGCGCCATAGGTCGACGACGCGCCGTCCTTGAGCACCTCGACCCGGTCGACCAGGCTAAACGGGATCGAGTTGAGGTCGACATAGGCATTGTGGCCGTCGTCGTTGATCGGGAAGTTGGTCGAGCGCAGTCCGTCGACGAGGACGAGCGTCGACGAGACGCCGAGGCCGCGCAGCGACACGGCCGAGCCGCCGGCCGAGAAGCCGGTCTGGAAGCCGGTGCCGATCGAGCCGGCGCTGTCGGCCGAGATCGAGCGGATCGCGTCGCTCATCGTGGTGATGCCGGCGTTGGCCAGCGTCTCGGAGGTGAGGACCGTGACAGGCGAGGGAGTCTCGGTGTCGGTGCGGCGGAAGAGCGAGCCGGTGACGACGATCGCTTCGCCTTCGCCAGCCTGCGCGTCCTGCGCGGCCGGATCCTGCTGCGCGGCATCCTGCGCAAAGGCCGGCGAGGCGATCAGGCCCAGCGCGAGCGCGAACGGAGCCGCTCCGCGACGCAGCAGCGCCGCGGTCGAACGAGTGTGGAACTTCATTTTATGAATTACCCTCCCAGAAACCATTCCCGCCGGAACGGTCGAATCCGGCGCACACGGACCCCCCGCCCCGCGCGCCAATGTTTCTCCCGATGCCCGTGCAGAAACATTTTGTAAATTGCCGGACACATTTATTCGGAGGTGTGATAAGGATGCAACACAGTGCCGCGGGGCTGGCCGGCATGCGCCGCCCCTCCCTGCGAGCAGGAAGGGGCGTGCGTGATCGGCCCCGACGACCGGATTATTTGGGAAGCACGGCGCTCCCGGTCACCTGAAGCTCCGTCGCGACGCCTGCCGGCCGGGCGGGGCCCGCGCGCGAGACGGGCTGGCCGCCGCCGATCCAGAGCTGCACCTTGCCCGGCGTGACGCGGCGGGCGCCCTTGTCGTCGACGAGGCTCAGCGCCCGGCTGTCGAGCGTGAATTCGACGCGGCGCGTCTCGCCCTTCTTCAGATGGACGCGCTGGAAGCCCTGGAGCGCACGGATCGGCGCCTGTGCGGCGCCCGGATGCGCGACATAGAGCTGGACTACTTCGTCGCCGTCCATCGCGCCGTCGTTGGTGACGTTCGCCGACACGGTGACCTTGCCCTTCGCCGTCACGCTCGTGCTGCTGAGCCGGGGCGCGGCATAGGCGAAGCGCGTGTAGCTGAGGCCGTGACCGAACGGATAGAGCGGCTCGCCGGTGAAGTAGCGGTAGGTCCGGTTCTTCATCGAATAGTCGGAGAAGGGCGGAAGCTGGTCGGCGGACTTGTAGAAGGTCACCGGCAGGCGACCGCCGGGGCTGAAGTCGCCGGCGAGCAGCCGCGCCACCGCATGGCCGCCCTCGCTCCCCGGATACCAGGCCTCGACGATCGCGGGCACGTTCGCATCGGCCCAGTTCACGGCGAGGGCGCTGCCGTTCATCAGCACGAGCACCGTCGGCTTGCCGGTGGCATGGACGCGTTCGAGCAGCTTCTGTTGCGGCGCGGGCAGGTCGAGGCTGGTGCGGTCGCCGCCAGCGAAGCCGTCTGCCTTGACCTTCATCTCCTCGCCTTCGATCCGCGCCGAGAGCCCGCCGACGAACAGGACGAGATCGGCCTGCTTCGCCGCCTCGACCGCGTCGTCGCCATTGGCGCTGGGCAGGCTCCACACGAGCTGCTGCTCGCTGCGCTGGCCGCGCTGGAAGCCTTCGACGCGGATCGGATATTTGCGGCCCTTCTC